>CAYZYB010000087.1:0-10469 GCA_964481505.1 uncultured Planctomycetaceae bacterium
GTATTCCACAGCCTGCGTGCTGTGGGCTGTCAGAACCGACGTGTCTTTTTCCATCGCCGCGAGGTCCGCCGTGGCCACTCGCGGGGCGACTGCAATCTCCGGAAAGTTGATGCGTTCGACAATCCCGTGGCCCAATTTGGTGACTTCGGCATGATGTTCGAAATCCGGCTCTTCAGGGTCTGGTTCTTCGATCGCTATCTTGTTAGCGCTTCGATGTTCTGCCGAATTGTCGCGTTTGCGTGATGCGTTTGTCGTCTCGTTCGCGCCCGCTTCTGCCAGAAAGGCCTCCACGCGACGTTCGATTTCTGAAGCCAGTTGGCGAACGAAGTCTTCGGCCATTTCCCCCCGGCACTTTGAGAAAAAACGCGGCGACTCACCATCACGAATGAAGCGAAAGATTTGTTTCTCTTCCAGGCCCTTCATGTCGATTCGGCTGAATTCAATTTCCTTCAGGCCGATCGGAATGACGGGTTTCGCACCCGTCACAAACGGAGGTAACTCGTGCTCCGTGATGTAACGACTCAACAAAAAATCCCGTGATACAAAAAGCATTCCAAAATGGCATTCGTGCAGCGCGGTTCGAATTTCGTCGTCCCAGTTTCCACCAACCTGAATCTGACGATCCGACCAAACTTCAAACTGATACGTCCTGGATGCGCGTAGTTCTTTTTCCAGAGAGGCATACAGCTTTCGCATCAGCCTGTCGTCGTCATGAGCATATGATGCAAAGAAGCGAATCAGCGGTCGCAGCTTTTGTGGGTTCTCCTGCTCTTCCTGCGTCAGAATTGCCGCCTTGGGTGCAATGATCTGCTGCTGGTCCAGCGTGCTGACGGCCTCCCGCGTGAACTGAGCCAAGCTGTCAACATCCGGAGACGGTCCTTCCACCCAGGTTGTTCGCTCATCTGGTGCAGATCGCTTCTTCGAGTCGACCGTGAGTCGCAACGTCAGCCCAGCGTCAACAGCCGCGTCATTCGCGCGTTTGACAAAAGTCTGATACGCCGCCAAAGCCGGGCGACGCTCTTTATCCGGCGCAATGACTTTGAGGGCTGCACTGAGGGACGCTTCGCCGTCTGTGAACAGCGGCAGCAGCTCTGTAAGCCGACCAGCATTGACTCGGCCAAGGTTGTCGATCCAGGCAGTCGCATTTTGCTGAATCTGGGCAGTTGTTAGTGGGGTGTTGTGCGTCGACATGGCGGTTTACGACCTCAAGTCTTTGATGAGCTTCTTCACGACGAGGATCAGGAGGCTGACGAAACAGCCTCCTTTGACAACAAAAAGACTGGCTTCGGCAAAGAAATCGGAGTTCATGAGTCTCGCTTTCTTTCACAGTAGCGGTGGTTTTCCTCTGCTTTTGCAATGCCAAGACACCAATGCAACGATTGCAATTATGTTAAACGCGTTATTTTCATTAAATTTCGGGTTTGGCCGATTTATTGCCCTGAGCGGCACATCAGCTCGGGCATATTGCGTGATGTCGCGCATGAAAAAGAGCTACGAAGTTTGGATCACTTCGTAGCTCTAAAACCCGGTGAAGGGGTAAGTGTTTGGTGTTACGGAAGCTGGCTTCTGCGGCATCCGCGGCTGGCGAATTAGTATTCGTCTGCGAAACGTCGAGGATTTTTGGAGAACATCGCTTGGGTTTCGCGAGATCGGAACATGTAGAGTCGATCGCGATACCACAGAGAAAAGTCGAGGCTGCCCGGAACTTCTTCGCCGGTGTTTACGAGGAGGACGACGTCGCTGCCTCCACCCGCCGGAGCGTAACGTGCGGGATCAGCGTCGAAGGCTGCTTTCGCTTCTGCTGAACTGAAGTAGTAAGTTTGCAGTCCAAATTTCGCTTTGAATTGTTCACGGCTATCAACGAGATCTCGTTCGTTGCGAAGAGCAACCGGACAAAATCCTTTGAAGCCCAGCTTGCCGGTGCGAGCCATGATGCGATAACGCTGCTGCTCTCGGCGAGCTCGACCATCCAGAGCCTTTAACGTCTGAGCCGATGGCTGTGCAGGCGTTTCGATATAGCGAGGAGGTACGATTTTCGGTTCCGGAGGCAATTCGACCGCAGGTTCGAAGGCTGGTTCAGGATCAATCAGGATCGGCTGTTTTGGTGGTTCGACTGGAGCGAGGTCGAGAACCATCGGTTCTGCTTCCTCAGGAGCTTCGGTCACTGTCGGTAAAGCCATTTCAGGCTCTTCCAGCAGCGGGATTCGCACGACCGTTTTTTTCTCGACCTTCACTGGCGCGATTTCTTCTGGCGTGATGACCGGGACGGATTCGATCTTCGGTTCCGGTTCGGGATCCGGCAGGCCAAGCACTTCGTCATCGGAAGGCAGGCGGTAGCCGGAAAACGGTCCGGAGGTTGTTTTCTTTTGTGTAGCCGGCCGTCGAGCTCCCATGACCTTCATCGGTTTACGCTCAACTGAGAGGTCCGTTTCCGGAACAGCAATTTGCTTCGGCTTGCTTCTCGGAACGACAGTGGCTCTCGCTCCCGGAGCAGTTAGCGGGCCGCTTCCAATCAGTGAATCAAGGTCGAGCAGAGCATCGCTTTCTACGGTGTCTGTCGATTCGAATGGATTAATAAAATCGTCTTGCCGCTTCACCGGACCCGTGGATGGAGCAGAGTAATTTCTGACTGTTGGCTCTTGATACAGTTGATGATTGGGCACCAGTGGTTGGGCCGACCCTGCGTTCGCAGATTGATAAACGGATGCCTTGCTGCTTCCGTAGCCTATGGTCTGAGTCGGCACCTGGGCCTGGTTTTTCGGCGTCCCATTCTTATCGCGAATGGTAAAGTCGATCGGTGGTGGTTGAGGTATCGGAACGGCGGCCTGTCCGGAATTTGCGTTCGCTTTGCGCGATTCGTCTTCACTTACAGTGAATCTTTTGTACAAACGTTTGAAGAAGCCTGGCTTCTTCGATTCCTGTCGATTGGAGCTGTTTCCGCTCGTATCGCTCTGGTGCTGGGTGAGCGAAATCGAACGTTCTTTGCCTGCAGGAGCGAACTGAGCGTGCATGACTCCCGTTGCTTCCGATTCCGGAACCTGAAGCAGTGCGGAATGATCCGACACCGGTTTCAGCACAGGCGCCGGTGGCTCCGCGGCCAGGCATGCTGCAGGAGCTGCCATGATGGCTGCCGAAAGGAGGTATTCCTGAAGTGCAGTTCGTTTTCGCATGAGTCTCTTCCTGATTCCGTAGCGAGGTCTTTGGAGTTCTCTTCTGCAACAAGGCTGCTGAATTCGATTCCGCCTCTGTTTGTTGAGCATTCCGCCTGACCTTTGCCGGGGCAGAATTGGAGTGCTCCGCAATCTCTATCGACGTTCGCCAATTGCAGTTTTGCGAGTCGATACAAGAATCAATGGTGTTGTGATGGATATGACGATCACGATCGGGACAGTTACCGGTACCCAAAAACTTCCCCCAAACAACGCCGCTTCACATGCGGCCGTGTTTTCGGCACAATGTGCCGCTCATTAAGTAGATCCTTGTGGAAATGAGAGCCTGGCGGGCGACCGGAAATCAAGAGACCCGAGAATTCGCTCCACGTCCACGCAGCCGCAACAACAAAGACTGAATCAATGTCCAGCGAAGAACCTGTCACGCCCGGCCACAGCAAGACTGTTTCCGCTGAAAAATCCGGTCCGATTGTTGTGCGAGTCGAATCTGGTCCATCCACCTTGCGGTCGGCTGGCCAGCGGCTGCTGCTGGTTTTGTTACTGGGGTCCATCATGATGAACCTCATGTTCATCTTTACCTCGATTCTTGGAGCAGCTTCTGGCGGCGATGGCGCGACCGGCACCGTTCAGCATATCCATCACAGCGGCAACAGGAGTGCAAAGGCAAAGCTGGCGGTGATCAATTTTTCCGGCACGATCATGCCGCCCTATACATCTCGTTGGTTGGAGCAAATCAAAGAAGCCATCAAAGATGACTCTGTTAAAGGCGTGTTACTGTCCATCGACAGCCCCGGCGGTCTGGTAGCCGACAGTCATCAGCTTTACCACGAACTGCAAAAGCTACAGAAGGTGAAACCCATTTACGTAGCCATGAAGCGGCTCGCCGCATCAGGCGGCTACTATATCGCGATGGGGATTGGGGAAGACGGGAAGATCTTTGCCGAACCAACAACCTGGACTGGGTCCATCGGTGTCATTATTCCCCGCTACAACGCTTCTGAGCTGGCTACAAAGATTGGGGTAAAAGTCGAACCGCTTGCGACCGGGCCGCTAAAGGACTCGCTTAATCCATTCCGAGATCTCAGCGAATCAGAAGAAGGCGTTTGGGACGCCATCATGAAGGATTCGTTCGATCGTTTTGTTGGCGTGATCGAAGAGAACCGGGCGGAGCTCAATGACGAACAGGTCCGCGCGTTGGCTACAGGGCAAATCTATACGACCAATCAGGCGATCGAAAATGGGTTGGTTGATGAAATCGGCTACGAAGAAGACGCCTTGGCGGCTCTGGCAGAATCACTGAGCTTGTCGGAATTTGAAGCTGTGGAATATTCATCGCCGAAGACGCTGGTCGATCTATTACTCAGCGGAAAAGCAGACGTGCCACGTAATTTGTTGGAAGAAGTCCTTGACGCGACTGCACCCAAAGCGCTTTACTATTGCTCCTGGAACCCATGGGTTCCTTCTGCAGCTCGATAAAGCCAATGACGGAAACACATCCTCAGCAGGGTCGTTCGACGGCTTCCGACGACACCCAGCCGTCCTCCGGAGCGATTCCGCCTGCGCCAGCTCGTTTAGGACGTTTCGTCATCCAAAAGGAAGTCGGTCGCGGTGGCTTCGGAATCGTGTACCTCGCGATTGACGAAGTTTTGAATCGCTCAGTCGCGCTCAAAATTCCTCGTGATCCGTTGGACGATGTCACGCGAGACCGTTTCGTCCGGGAAGCTGCAGCTGCGGCTGTGCTTGAACACCCAGGACTTGTGCCGGTCTATGAAGCGGGAGAAATCGACGGCATCTGCTATATGGCGACTGCATTTTGCGACGGCGGAACGCTGGCCGACTGGATCAGGCAACAAAATGAAATCCCCGTGCGCGTCGCGGCAATGATCGTTCGAGATCTCGCGAAGGCGATTCAGCATGCTCAGGATCGCGGTGTTGTTCATCGAGACGTGAAGCCACGCAATGTGATGCTGGTGCCGTGCGAAGAAAATACAAATACCGATGGCCTGCCTTTCTCGCCCCGAATTACTGACTTCGGGCTCGCAAGAATTGTAGCACAACACATGGAGGAAACTCGCAGCAGTGTCATTCTTGGCACGCCGTGTTACATGGCCCCCGAACAGCTTTCGTCCGGCCCGAACGATTCGCATCCTCACGCTGCCGACTTGTATTCACTGGGAGTGATTCTTTACGAACTGCTGACCGGGCGCCGCCCGATTGAAAGTGATAATGTTGTCGAAATCTTCGATGCCGTGCGGCAGGGCGAAGTCACATCGGTTCGTGAATATCGCCAGGATGTACCGGTGGATCTCGAAACCGTTTGCCTAAGCTGCTTACGGAAGCTTCCGGCAGAACGTTATTCGTCTGGTGCGGAGCTTGCGGCCGATCTTTCGGCGTGGCTCAACGGTGAAGGTATCAAAGCGAGACGGCCAGGCATTCTGAACAGGATTTCGCATTGGGCGTCCAGTCCATCTCGGCTTCGTGAAGCGGGACTCATGTCCATACTGTTGGGCCTCAGTATTCCTCTCTGGATCATCTTTTCGATTGTGCAGGTGGCCGTGCAGAAACTGGAAGCAGAAGTCACCAGCGAATTGATTCCTCATGCCTTGATATTGAGTACTACGTTACTGCTTCCTTTGGCATGGGCTGGCTACAAATCGCTGTCGGGTTCCCGCCGCTGGATGAAGATTGGGCTGTTTCTGTCCGCGGTGAATCTGCTCAGCGTCATCGGACCTTTGATGGGCCCTCCCATTGTGTTCACAGATTTCTATTCACGGCATCCATTAGTCAAAGTCGTCGTCTTCACCTTTATGACTCTGCTGTTTGCCGCGCAAACGGCGCAGTACCTGATTGTACTTTTGTTCGCAAAGAACGATTCGCGGTCATGAAGGAAGCTGGAGTTCTGGCTGGCCGATTTATGAGAAAGAATGACGAGCGCGTTGAGGCAGTATCCGGCGAAGCTGCGGTGCGTGAACGTTCCGGCGTGGCACAGACGATTGTTCGAAACAGCGGAGGCGGGAAGATGCAGAAGCAGGCTGGGATTCGACTGTATTGTGGCAGTCACGACGATTGTTATGGGGCTCTCCACTGAAGCCGCAGGTCCTGTGTTGCAAAATCACAACGAATCCACATAACCAGTGCTTTTTGCGATGCGGGCGCGCCGTCAGACTGCCAGTATCCTTAAAACCAGCGGCCACCTGTTCACGGAACCGGTGTCGGCCGTCAAATGCTGGAATTTGCAGTACTTTGGGGACGATAATTAAAGAGCGAGTTCACTCGTGAAAGGTGGACGCTGAACGGATCGTTCGGTACCATCGACACCTGAAAACACTGACAAATCCCACCTGACTGCTCCCTCCTCCCACTGTTGCATCAACGTGACAGTTTCCTTCGGCCTCAATCCGAAATCGTATGGGCGCCCATTCCAGGACAACCATTCTTTCCTGCCTTCTGCGGCCTTTTTTCGCATCGGTCTTCGTGTTGCCCTTTGCGTATGGGCTCAGCTTCTCGGCTGTTGGTGCGGAACCCAGGGCGGTCAGCTTTGTCAACGACGTAATGCCAATCCTGACGAAAGCAGGTTGCAACACAGGCGCCTGCCATGCAAAAGCCGGCGGCGGACAAAATGGATTCCAGCTTTCACTGCTGGGTTTTGAACCTGCGGAAGACTACGAAAGCTTCATTCGAGAAGGTCGCGGACGCAGGCTGTTTCGCGCTGCTCCGAAACGCAGCCTGGTATTGATGAAAGCGTCTGGCCAAACGCCGCATGGTGGTGGAGTGCGACTTCCTCAGGCTTCGTCAGGATATCAAACGCTACTTCACTGGATTCAGCAGGGCGCACCGTATCAACTTCCCGGAGAACCAGAACTGCTGTCGATCGAAATTCAGCCGGTTCGTGGTGTCGTTGCGATGAAAGCTCAGCAACAACTGAAGGCGACCGCGAACTACTCCGACGGTTCTACCCGTGATGTGACGCGGTTGGCGCTTTTCGAATCTAACGACGCGGCTATGGCTGATGTTTCCGAGAATGGGTTGGTGCAGATCCACGACATTCCAGGCAAAGTTTCGGTGATGCTGCGGTATCAGGGAAAGGCGGCTGTTTTTACAGCGGCCGTTCCATTGGGAGCTCCCGTCGATGAGGTACCGGACTCTGCCAATTTTGTCGATGACTTTGTGTTCGCGAACCTTAAAGAAATCGGCATTCCGCCGTCTCCGGTTTGTAGCGATGCCACTTTTCTGCGTCGCGTCTCACTCGACATCGCCGGGCGACTGCCTTCTGAGCAGGAGGCCGCAGACTTTCTTGCCAGCGCCGCGCCAGACAGGCGATCGCAGTTGATTGAATCGCTTTTAAAGAGTCCTGCGTATGCCGACTTCTTTGCCAACAAGTGGACGACTCTCCTGAAAAATCGTCGCGATGCGGCTAGTGATATTACTTCCAACTTCGCGTTTCATGCGTGGATTCGCGACAGCCTTCTGGCGAACGTTGCCTACGACCAACTGGTACGAGAACTGCTTGCCGCCACGGGCACGATTATCGGAAACCCGCCGGTCGCCTGGTACAAACGCGTCAAGGAGCCGAAGGAGCAATTGGAAGACGTCGCTCAGTTATTCCTTGGAGTTCGTCTACAGTGCGCTCAGTGTCACCATCATCCTTTTGAGCGCTGGAGCCAGGATGACTACTACAGCCTGTCCGCATTTTTTGCTCAAATTGGCCGCAAGCCGACGGCAACAAGGGGAGAAGATCTGATCTTCCATAAACGCGGCGTCGCTGTGGCGAAGAACGTCAAGACAGGCATCGACCTAAAGCCAGCTGCGTTCGGCGACGACGTAGGGGAGATTTCGGCGGATCGAGATCCTCGTTTGATTCTCGCGAACTGGATGTCATCACCAGACAACCCGTTCTTTGCGAAGGCGCTGGTGAATCGTTATTGGAAACACTTCTTCCATCGCGGCCTCATCGAACCAGAAGACGACATTCGCGACACCAACCCGCCGACCAATCCGGAACTTCTGGCTGCTCTGGAAAAACACTTCGTCGACAGCGGCTATGACCTCAAAGAACTGGTTCGCGTCATCGTGACATCCAGGGCGTATCAGCTGAGCGCCATTCCGAACGACCACAACATCGTCGATCGCCAAAACTATTCCCGCTACTACCCGCGCCGCTTGCAGGCTGAAGTTATGCTGGATGCGATCGATTATCTGACTGGCGCCAAGACAAACTTTGCCAATCTGCCGCCTGGCACCAGCGCGGTTGCACTACCTGACAACAGCTATAACAAGGCGTCCGCGTTTCTGCGAGTTTTTGGGAGGCCGGACAGCACCAGTGTGTGTGAATGTGAACGCGTGCAGTCGTCCAGTTTGGCTCAGAGTCTGCACTTGTTGAATTCGTCGGAAATCAAATCGAAACTCGCCAACGGCAAAGGTCGTGCAATAAAACTGGCTCGAGGTAAAGAGCCGACGGAAGAGAAAGTGAGCGAACTCTACCGTACGGCATTTTCCCGAGAGCCACGGCCTGACGAACTTTCAACAGCTGTCAATTATCTCAACACTCCGATTACAGACGCTGACGGCAAGCCAATCGAAGCGAAGCAGATGGCGAAGCAAAGTTACCAGGACCTAATCTGGGCACTGATGAATACCAAAGAGTTCCTGTTTAATCATTAGGTCAGACATTGCCTTCGGCGTGATGACCGCAAAGAACAAGTGTAGGATTGGAACGAATGCAACATCGATTTCAACACAAGCTTAAGACTCTAACATTCTTTGCGGCGTCCCTGTTGTGTTCCGCCATTTTCGCACAATCCGTCTGCCTGCCAGCGCCTCGGCTTCTGACCACAATGCCCATGGGAGCTCAGGTTGGAAGCACGGTCGAAGTTACCATCACCGCGCAGAATGCAGAAGACATCGATGAGCTGCGTTTTTCTCACCCTGGCATTACCGCCACCGCGAAACTCAGTGAGAGCGGCGTACCCGTAGCCAACAAATTCGTCGTAACGATTGCGGACGATTGTCCGGTCGGAATTCACGACGCTCGTGTCATGACGCGATTGGGAGTGTCGTCATCGCGAGCCTTCAATGTGAGTTCACTCGCGGAAACCGTGCGAACGGCTGCGAATACGACTCTTGAAACAGCGATGCCTCTTCAGTTGGACGCGATCTGCAACGCTGCGATGACGAAGCAAGCCGTGGATTTCTACTATTTCGAAGCGAAGAAAACGCAACGAGTCGTCGTTGATTGTGCCGCCAAAGGCATCGATTCGAAACTCAACCCAGTGCTCATCGTGGCCGACGCGGATGGCAATGACCTCGTCGTCGAACGCCGCGGCGGGGCCATTGATTTCACCGCGTCCGCCGATGGCCGGTACGTTGTGAAAGTTCACGACCTCACCTTCAATGGTGGCGCGTACTACTTCTATCGATTAGCACTGCAGAAAGCAGCGGCTGGCGAAGTGGTCGCTCGCCTGCCATCGACGAAAACCGTCAACTCGTTTTCCTGGCCACCACACGGTCTTGTCGACGACGCGGTTGTCGCAGAAGTGGAGCCAAACAACACTGGGTCCGAGATCCAGAAGATCGCCCTGCCCTGTGATATTTCCGGAAGTTTCTATCCTGCGGCGGACGTCGATACTTTCGAATTCAACGCAAAGAAAGGAGAAACGTGGTGGGTGGAGGTGGCTTCCGAACGTTTTGGTCTGCCCACAGATCCTTCGATTGTTGTGCAAAAAGTGACGCGTGATGGAGCCGAAGAAAGTGTGGCCGACCTTGTAGAACTCACTGACGTCCTGAGCCCGGTCAAGGTATCGAGCAACGGATATTCCTACGACGGCCCTCCCTACAATGTGGGTACATCAGACATCATCGGAAAGATCGAAATCAAAGAAGACGGTGTCCATCGCCTGCAGATGGTGGACCTCTTCGGTGGTACGCGAAACGATCCTCGCAACATTTACCGACTGATTATTCGTAAAGCTCAACCGGACTTCGCCGTCGTTGGCTGGGCGCTCCATATGGGGCTACGAAACGGTGACCGTAACGCGCTTTCGAAACCCGTTTCTTTACGCGGTGGATCGACAATGGCGATCGAGGTGCTTGCCGTTCGTCGTGACGGATTCGACGACGAAATCAACCTCCAACTGGAAAATCTGCCTGATGGAGTAACCGCGACAGGATTGAAAATCGGCAAAGGAAAACATTGCGGTACGATTCTTATTACAGCAGATCAGAACGCTCCACGAGGTTTGACGAAAGCGGAATTTTCGGCGACCGCCACAATCAACGGCGAGGAAGTTATGCGTCCCGGCC
>CAYZYB010000088.1:0-10426 GCA_964481505.1 uncultured Planctomycetaceae bacterium
ACATTGGGTTCACTGGATGGGGGCAGGACAACTCTTACCGCCGCAGTGTGCAGATCGATGACTTGCTGTACGCGGTTTCGACGTCATCGATTCGAGTCGTTGATCTAAACGACCCGGAAACGATTGTGCAAACGATCAGGCTTCAGGAAGACAGTGCTCTGTGGCACACGATTCCCGAGTTGCCTATCGACGAAGGTTCGCTGGCTGACGTTCTTCGCGTTACGGAAATCGTGAGCGAAGACGGTGTTACCGAAGAGGTTCGTCTAAAGCTGGACGAACTTCTGGATGACGTGTTGCCTGATCCGGATGAAGTCGAAGAATACGAATTCCGCGTTTTGGATCCGGAAACGGGTGAAGAGTTACTGCGCGAGGCCGCGCTGGCTCCGGAAGTTGTGCTGGCCAACGATGCTGGTGGACCGCTGGATTCCGGCATTTATAACGTGCAGTTCCGCACCAGAATCAACCGTTTGCAAAACCCGGAATTTGGGGCGTGGAGTGCACCCGAAGCCTTTGCGGTGAGATCCGATCAAGCCGAACTGATATCAGAACGCGTTTTGCAATTTGGAGATAATATTTTGGAGTGGTCGCGTATTGCTGACCGCATCCAAACGTCTGCGGATGGTTCTGCGGCAGAAACCAATCCGGTTGAGCGTTACGAAGTCTGGATTAACGATGCCACCACGAATGAACCGGTGAAACTCGATCGCAACGTTGCTCTCCCAGAGCTCCCGCTGGATCTGGCGGCAGGTAGCTATCACGTGTGGTTTCGAGCGATCTATGCAGACGGCTCAGAAGGCAGTTGGTCGCTGCGTGAGCGTTTCGAAATTCTCGGCGAAAAATTGCGTGATCTGATTAGCCCCGGCATCACGGCAGACCGCACTCCAACCATTACACTTCCGGATCTGGCTAATGCAGATCGCTTCGAAATCGAAGTGACGTCGCCCGACGGAACCGTCAGCACCTACGACGCGACGGATCCGCGATCTTTGCGGCATGAAATTTCCGACGAACTGGAACCTGGGCGGTATACATTTCGGCTGCGAGCCAACCTGTCTTCGGGCGTTCCAACAGAATGGAGCGATCCCGTCAGTTTCTTCGTCTTTGGTCGACCCACTCTGACCGCCGAAGGAAAAGTGTTGCGGCTGTTTTCTGGTGAGATCGAGCAGGTTGAACTTTGGATCAACAAAGCCGGAACAAATGAACGTGTCTTCCACGATACGGACTTCCAGGCGATTGCTGTCGATGATGCGATTGCCGAACTGGGACTCGATCCTGATCATCTGTCGGGTTACGACGTGTGGACGCGGTTTACCATGGCCGATGGTTCTCGCACTCCGTGGTCAGAAAAGGCCGTGCTTAACAATCAGCTGGCATCGATTGTGAACGTAAATCCGGTGCAATCGGTGGACGTTGGAGAGCGGCAGACGATCAGCTGGAATGAGGGCGTCGGCATCGAATCTTATGATGTGTGGGTTTCCAAAGTTGGTGAATCCGGAGCGTTTCGTCGAATCAGCGATATCACCGGCACCGACTACGAGTTTGAAGACGAGTTGCCCGAAGGAAATTTCCGTCTCTGGGTACGCGGCAAGCTGATCAATGGGCTCTACACCGCATGGGGGCAGGCGAAGGCGTTCGCAGTGCAGAATCGTCCTCAATTGACGATCGAAAATCAGTTGGCGTCCTGGAGCCTTTCTGGTGAAACGGATCCAAACGCAACGTACGAAATCTGGATCAACCAGCTGACTGTTGAAAATAATCTGCTGGCCGCCAAAGTGATTCATGAAACGGATGTGACGGCACGGGAATTTGACCTAAGCGGTTTGGGCGAAGGCTTGTTTAGTGGCTGGGTCCGCAGAATCACTACGGATGGCGACACAACGACTCGTTCTGCGTGGAGTCCACGCGTTGATTTTGCTGTGGCCCCTCTCACTGATCTCGGATCCATCTTCGACGACGGGATCGACATCGTACTGTCAGCACTCGATCAGATTTGATCGGGCGGGATGACCTGCGACGTGGGAGACGTTAGACTCAGCATTCAGTCTGTAAGTATCTGAATGATGGGTTCTCAATGCGAACAACACTTCTTCTTTCTGCATGCCTCGTGATGGTTGCCGGTAACGCGGTGTTTGCCGCGGATCAACGGCCCAATATCGTATTCGCCTTCGCTGATGATTGGGGGCGTTACGCCAGCGCGTATGCAGCGATTGAACCCGGTGGTCTTAGTGATATCATCAAGACGCCGCACTTTGATCGTGTTGCCAAAGAGGGAGTACTGTTCACGAATGCGTTCGTGAATGCTCCGTCGTGTACACCGTGTCGGAGTTCTTTGTTGTCGGGGCAGTACTTCTGGCGAACAGGGCAGGGTGCGATTTTGCAGGGAGCGATCTGGGATTCGAACATTCCCAGCTATCCGCTGATTCTGCAGAAAGCGGGCTATCACATTGGACACACATACAAAGTGTGGAGTCCCGGAACGCCCGCGAATGCTCCGTATGGAGGTCGAGCTACGGCTTATGGAAAACGCGGCAGCAGGTTTAACGGCTTCAGTCAATTCGTCAGCAAGCAGAAGGACACCGAAGCCGGCAAGCAAACGTTACTGGAAGAAGTTCGCGGCAATTTCACCGACTTTCTAGCCGACCGCAAGAGCGACGAACCGTTCTGTTACTGGTTCGGTCCCACCAATGTGCACCGCAAATGGATTCAGGGTTCCGGTAAAAAGTTGTGGGGGCTGAATCCGGATGAACTCAAAGGAAAGGTTCCCGCCTTTCTGCCCGACGAACACATCGTCCGTGAAGACCTGGCCGACTTCCTGGGAGAAGCCATGGCGTTCGACGCGGGCCTCGGCGTACTGCTGGAAGAACTCGAAAAGACGGGCGAACTCGACAACACGATTGTCGTTGTCAGTGGCGACCACGGTGCTCCCGGTTTTCCCAACGGCAAATGCAATCTCTACGACTTCGGAACTCACGTGGCCCTGGCCGTTCGCTGGCCGAAAAATGTTCCTGGTGATCGCGTGGTTCACGACTTTGTTTGTCTGCCCGATCTTGCAGCAACGTTTGTCGAAGCTGGTGGAGAAGTGGTCCCCGACGTGATGACCGGCCGCAGTTTGCTGCCGATTCTGAAGTCTGACGAATCCGGTGTGGTTGATCGTTCGCGCGATTCCGTGATTACCGGCCGCGAACGTCATGTCGCGAAGGCTCGCACAGGCTGGATGCCTTATCCTCAGCGAGCGATTCGTACGAAGAACTTTTTGTACATTCGCAATTTCAAACCAGATCGCTGGCCGATGGGCATTGGTCCCGGCTACGGAACTGAAAATGCCGAAATGCCAAGCTTCGAAGTGCTGCGCGAAAATACACTTAGTGCTTTCGGTGACCTCGATGCCAGCCCAACCAAAGCATGGGTCGCTCTGAACTGCGAAAAGGATCCATCAAAGCGGCAATACTTCAATTTCGCATTCAGTCGACGGCCTGCCGAAGAACTCTACGATCTCAAAACCGACCCGGATCAGGTGTACAACTTCGCCAATGTAGAACGTTACGCAGAAATCAAAAGCGACCTGTCAGAACGGCTCATGAAGACGCTAAAAGAAACGGGTGATCCGCGCGTGACGGGGGATGGCACCACATTCGATAAGGCCCCGTTTGCTTCTGAACTGAAGAAGCCTGCAAGAAAGCCGGCACCGAAGAAATGACGAGAGGTCTTCGAAAGTCTGCGATGTCGGTACCAATCGATCTGGCGGAATTTGATCACAACGGATTCGCCGTTATTCCGGATGTCTTCGATGCCGCGACCGTTGGCGAACTCAGCCAACGAGTCGACACCGCTCGACAATCGAATAACTCAGAAAACGTTGCCAATCGCAGTGGCACCTATGCTTTGCGTAACCTGACGGATGTTGTTCCCGAAGTTGCCGCTGTTGTCAGTCATCGTGCTGTCGTTGATCTGGTGAATCGCGTGGTGGGCAGCGATGCGTTTATGGTGCGATCCACTCTGTTCGACAAAACTCCCGGAGCCAACTGGGGCGTTCCGTGGCATCAGGATCTTTCGATTGCGGTTGCCGAACGCCACGAAGTCGACGGGTTTTCTGCGTGGACACGTAAAGCGGGCGTGCCGTGTGTGCAGCCGCCACTGAACATGATGCGGCGGGTGCTCGCCCTGCGATTGCATCTGGACGATTGTTCGGCGGCGAATGGAGCGTTGAAGGTGCTGCCCGGCACGCATCGCCTGGATAAGTTCGACAATAACGCGGTTGAACGCCAGCAAGGTCAGACGGAGGAATTCATCTGCGAAGTCCCGGCCGGTGGAGTCGTTCTGATGCGACCATTGCTGTTGCACGCATCATCGCCGATGGAAGTCGAAACCAGTCGCCGTGTGATTCACTTTGAGTTCGCAAACTTCGAACTGCCGGAACCTCTGCAGTGGAGATATCGCATTCCCACGCGACCGTGAGTCTGCGTTCGAAATCGTTACTTTGACGCAACACGCACGGTTCGGTTAACCACTGGAAATCCAGGCCAGGCAACGCTGCCTTCCTGCAGGTCGTTTCCAATGTTGCGGCGATTTTCCGGAAGGTAGTCCGGGGATGAAGGATCATCATACACTGTCCGTCTGCCCCACAGCTGAGCAAGGCTGTCCTGATACAGCAGGCACCATTCGTCACTGGCGGCTTCCATGGTATCGATGGCGTTGCGGCGTTCGCGTTCGAACAGCACGAGGTCCGGATTGCGGAACGACAACGCGGCCGTCGGATCGAATGGGCCCGAAGCGTCTTCACGATAGCGTCGATGATCGGGCAGGTCGCCGAGAGTGAAGTCGAAATACATGTCGATGATGTGTTGCGGGTAACACGTGCGAAATCGGCCGTCGAATGCGATTCGCGAATTCGGATTGCTGTCGGCAAAGACGGCCAACGCGTATTGAGCCCAGTTAAAGCTCACAAAAACGCGGCCTTCCAGCTGGTTGTCGGTCATGTACTGCATTGCACTGACCGGGTAGTAGTCGGTTTCGACTTTCAGCATGGCCTGGCGAGGATACTGAGCAACTGCCAGCACGATCAGCAGTGCGACCGGCAACAGCAAGCCGCCGTTTCCGGTTGCTTTCGGCAACGCTTCGACTTTATCAACGGCCTTCTGGTTAAAGAAAACGAACATCTGTCGAAACACTGATTCGATATGCGGAGCAACCACATAAGCTCCCATCATTGCGGCAAACGGAAGATGTCGATGATGTTTCACGGCCTGCCACGACAGCAGTGCCATCACGATCAAACCGGGCCAGCGAACAGGCCGATCCGATTTCTTCAAACACAAAAAGCTGCCGAGCGCCAGACACCAAAACGGCATTCCGTCCGCAACGAACAGCGGTAGCGGCGCCCATTCATCGATTTCGGGACGCGGTCGACCGAGGGACGACAGCATCCATGTGTGGAGTTCCAGGCCGTACGGATTCACCAGACAAGCGGCGACGGTGGCTCCAAATAAAATCGCATGATGTCGAACGGTCGGCCAAAGGCGGGCGTCACGAGTGACCAGCAATTCGATGCCGTCGAGTCCCAGCCATGCCATTAAAATCGCCATGCCGGCCAAATATCCGCCGTGCGAATTCGTCCACAAACACATCAGTGGTGGAATCAACCACAGCCATTTGCTGGAACGGTTGTCGGTGTTGCGTTCGCCGATGGCTCCGGAAAGTCCTTTCGCCAGAATTGCCAGCAACGCCGCACCGCATGCGTAGCTCAGCATGTGAGGACGCACGAGCCAGTGAAATGAAATATTGAACGCCAGTAACAGGATGATCGCCAGGCACGTCAGCAAACCGGCGCCCGCTTTGCGAGCCACCCAGACAGGAAGTCCCAGGACAACAAGTGTCAGCAAAGATTTGAACAGCAGCAAAGCCGCCTGGCCGCCCCACATGTCAGCGGCTGCCATTGACAGTTCGGCTATGTTTTCGTGATTTACCCAGCGGTAATCTTCGACAGCGTACGACCACGTTGTGGTTTCGTGCAGATGACCATCGCGAAGGACTTCCTGACCGTAGGTGACGTGCCCCCACAGATCCGGATCCGCCGAACTTCGCGACATCACAAACAGACCGAACATCAGGAACACAGCCAGCCACAGAGATTCTGCCCACCCGTTTTTCGTGGCAGCGGGATGCAGGTCTGGCAGTGTCTTGGCGTTCATTTCGACGGACTTGGTTCGAGCTGTAGCGGTTGTTCAGGTTGTGTGGTCGACAGGAGTTTGTTGTGACCACGCAACACTGGAAAGCTAGCTCGAAATTGGCAGATGTGCGGCGGAAAAACCTCCGCAGCGCAAGTCTGGTTGCGGAATCAACGCCCGGACGAATCCACTTCCGTGTCCGTGGGGATTCCGCCGCTTTGCTGCGACTCATGCCTGCCGCGTGCGGTTGGTGATCGGTGGCTTTCCGAACAGCGCGGCGGAGTTAGTGCTTCACCACTTTCCGCAGTACGAAGATCGCGATGACCGCAAGCACGGCGTTCGGAATCCACATGCCCCATGATGGGTCGATTGTCCCGCTTTTGCCGAGGTTCGCCATGAGAAAGGTGAGCGGATAATAGACCAGCAGGATGGGCATAAAGCACATGATGAAGGCCGTGATGAACTGTCGCTGTGCCTGGTATATCGCGAATGGCCCGCCGATGAGTGCAAAGAACAGGCAACTGCCGGCCATGGCGTAGCGACTATGGATTTCTGTCTTTAGTTTTCGGGATTGACGATCGGCCTGGCGTTTGTAGCCGCCGTATTCCCGCAGTTGTTCTCCGCCCAGTTTTTGAAATTCCCCCGTTAGCAGCAGCATGGCCGTTTCCTGATCGCGCTGAAACTGATTCACAGCAACATCCTGTTGATACTCAACGATCTTATCTTCGATCGCCGCAATCGTGAGATGACGCGCGCTGCGTTTGGTGTCCAGCGTGTCCATGGGAAATTCGAGTTCTTTTTTGTCGAGTGAAACGTAGGCGTCTTTTCCTGCCACGCTGGCTCTGACATTTTTGAGTCGAATGCGGATCTTGCGATTTTCCATGTCGAACTTGATCTGCGCCCATTCTGCATTCATCGTGACCTGTTCGTGGTCGCCGCGTCGATGAACAAACGTGGGATTGATCAGCACGCGATTCCTGACATCTTCTACCGTGATCGAAAATCCCATGTCGGGTTCGCTGACCAGATGATGCGAAGCCAGTCGATCCAGAAAGATGTCTTCCAGGCTTTGCGTGACGATGCGTTCGATGTTCCTGATGGCCCAGGGAATCGCGTAGTTGGTCAGCCCGAACGAAGCAAAGGCCAGCACAATGCCGATGCTGAATGCTGGTGTCAGCAGTTTCATGGGAGTGATGCCAGCGGCCTTGGAGGCCGTGACTTCCAGATCACCGGCCAATCGACCATAGACAACAGTGACGGTCAGCAGCAATGTTGCCGGAATCGTAAACGGCAGCATACTGGGAACAACGTACGGCATGATCTGCACCACCTGGTTCATTCCCAGGCCCTGTTCCGCGACTTCTCGCGCAACGCCCACGAAGACCAGCATCACGGTCAGCACCACCACCAGGACACTAAACACTCTCAACAGGTCGGCCACGATATATCGCTGCAACAATCGCATCAGCACGCACCTCGCGATGTGATGACCGTTGAGCAGTCGTGTTCTGTTTCGGCAATGGTGATGATTCTGCGTCCCTGCAGAAAGTGTTGTCGAATTGTTCAACGCTCAGCGCACAGACATCCTGTCGGTGGGCGCCGATGAAGGCGGATAGGTTAAGTCGAAAGCAAAAACACAGCAATATCGTTCCGAGAGCTCTGCGTGTTCGCGTTCACCAAGCCAACCCAGGCTCCCAAACCCCGACAGAATTCATACGACTTCCGTTTGCCGCGGACCGGCCGTGATTTCGACTGTGCCTTCCGTGCGGATAGGCACATCGGCTTCACTGCGGACGCCGAATTCAGGGAAGGATGTGGTAGCAGATTGCTGCATTTGAAATGGGTGGCCGGGGTTGGACTGAGCCCGCGAAGGAAACCCCGGGGTTTCGCTCGTAACTCACTCCAATCCCGGCCAACCTCTCCAACTTCGCAACGTTCTGCGACGACACCCTTCAGGGAGCACGCCGTCAGCTGTTTTTTCGTGACATTCTGCTTCGAACGCCTCGGAATCGTGTGCGAAAACGCACTGTTGCATTCTGCAGCGATCTGGAATGCTACAGTTTTCGGCGATTTGAGACGCTTTCGTGAGGTCCGTTTACAGCGAAGCTGGCAATCGGACGTTCTGCAAGGTGTTGTTTTCATTGAGTTTACGAACAGTTCTGAGATATCTTGCGATTACTGGAGACTGTTCACCGGAATTGCCCCAGAATTTGCGTTACTAGCACCACTGAATCAGGATTCACAACGTGACACTCGTTGTCCTCGCTTTTTCAGTTGACGGTTCGGTAGAACATAAATAGAACCGTCCACCAACATTTAATGCAGTTAGACTACAATAGGGGTGGTCGCCGGGTGAGGGAACAGACGTTCGCTTGCTGTCGATGGATGACCGAGACTTCTGGTACGGATACAACCCTTCCTTGAGTTTTTGAAGTTCTTAATCCCGTCAGATCAGTTCCAATCTTTTTGCTGGAGAACAAATCATGCAGTCACGTCGTCTTACAACAGCGTCAAAAAAACGACGCGGCTTTACTCTGATTGAGTTGCTGGTGGTGATTTCCATCATCGCAACTCTGATGTCCCTGATTCTGCCAGCCATCCAAAGTGCTCGCGAAGCCGGTCGACGAACGCAGTGTTTGAACAACATTCGAAACGTGACGTTGGCGGCTGTGACCTCCGCGTCGTCAAATAGGAGTCGTTTGCCAGCTTTAGCTTACTTTCCACTGAACGCGGCGGGCACTGCTCACATTAATGGACGCAGTATGTTTGTCGATCTTCTGCCGTTTTTGGATCAACAAAGTACCTTCGATCGTTGGGATAAGGCCAGATCTTTCAACAGTACCGGAGGGGCCTTTTCAAATCTGAGCCTCTCACAAGATTTGTACGTAGAAGCGTATGCGTGTCCCAACGATGAGTCTGCATTTGCAACCAAAGGTGGCTTGTCTTACGTCGCCAACGGCGGTTGGGGAGCTGCTGGGAATCATAACAACAGTGGCAACAACATGCGTCATAGCTTCGTATCTGAGGGGCTTGACTGGAATGCAAATTCTTCAATCAACAACTGGCCAGCTTACGATAGTGCCGATGCAGCGTTGGGCCAGGTCGGTGAAGATCTGGATGATCAAGCTATCACACAGGGAACAGGAGTATTCTGGTCTGAATTTGAAGGTGTAGCGGCGACAAGAAATGGTAGCGCTACCCTTGGGAAAATCTATGATGGTACGAGCAACACATTGATGTTCGGTGAGAACATCAATGCGGAAAATGGTGCCACGTGGGCGTCGCCAGCCACAGAGAATATAGCGTTCGTGTTGCCGATGGTGACGGGGACAGTGAATGCGGCGACTCTGCAGAATCCAGTTGGCACTGGCTCTGTGCAGGTAACTGTTGCGGACAATCCCTGGATTAATCAAGCCAAAACCGGTCCCGAAGGTCAACGCCCTTACCTGAACTCAAACCACCCTGGAATCGTGGTTGTCTCAACGTGTGACGGCGGTGCCCGAACTTTGAGTGAAGACATCGATCAGAACATCTATTGTCAGTTGATGACTGCTTCAGCTACGAGACTACGTGCTGGGATCTCTCCTGAAGATCCACTGAGCGGCGACTTCTAAGCCATTGGTTCAGAAGCTTCAGAATCAGAAACCGCCCGGCTTGCAAGCCGGGCGGTTTTTTCATGCGCTCTCGACAAGTTTATTCTGCGTGGGAGAATTCATTGCTATGCTGCAAACTTGTCCCAGTCCGGTCTGCTGACGATTACATGTTCTATTTGACATCATCACCACAGCGAAACGACATGCCTAACGGCGAGGATCTACATTCCACACAACCAAAGTCATGGAATCATGCGAAACATTTTGCTGTTCATTTTGACTCTGATGTCTTCTGTATCAGCCGCAGAAGATAGACCTCCCAATATTGTTTTCGTGCTCGCCGATGACCTTGGCTGGTCAGAAGCTGGTTGCTACGGGAACACGTTCAATGAAACTCAGCACATCGATCGGCTTGCGATCGACGGACTCAGGTTCACTCAGGCCTATGCTGCCGCACCTGTCTGCTCGCCCTATCGTGCGAGTTTAATGACCGGACAACTTCCCGCACGGCATGGAGTACTGGATTATCTGCGGCCAAATTCGGGGCGGCCACTATCGACTGTTCATGTCACGCTGCCGGAAGTTCTGCAGCAGGCTGGTTACGCAACGGGGATGATCGGGAAGTGGCATCTGAGCGGTTACAAATATCACGATGCCGAATACCAGGTC
>CAYZYB010000089.1:0-10425 GCA_964481505.1 uncultured Planctomycetaceae bacterium
TTGCAGCTGTTCCACGGCGGCTGGAAGCCACCACTACCTGTTTTGGGACAGAGCCCGGGTGAAATTGATGGCAACGAGCAAATTCCACTGACCGGCATGCAGCTCAGAAGCTGGCATGTTTGCTCCAAACACAGGAATCAAGTAGGCTCAGAAGCTTCCCACTCCGCCTCCTCAGGCATTTTCACTGCTGCCGTTTTTGGTGGCTCATCAGGTGAAGAGCATGACCGGGTGGAAGCTGGTCCGAGACTGCCCTCAACCTGTCAAAGAATTCAGGAGAAACGTGATGAAGACCTGCCTGACGTTTTGCTTAATCATCCTGGCGGCTGTTCCGTTTGCTGCAGCTGACGAAGCAGTGAAAGAGAAGAGCGTTGACGCCGTTGAATTGCCGACTACGTTGCCCAAATTTGCAGTCGGCGTCATCGGGGCGAACGGGAAAACGATTCGCGTAAGAATGAACAGAACTGTCGTTCGAACCGTCGCGGAGCAATATGTCGTCAAAGTGCCGGTGATAAATATCGTCGATGGCAAAAAAGTAACGACACAGCGTGAAGAAAAACGTACACGGACCAGGCAGGTTTCGTCATCCGTCCGTTTTGAAAGACAATATGCCCTGCAAAAGATCACCTTTAAGGCAGTCGACGGAACAGCGGTCACTCATGAGCAGGCTGCTGTCCTTTTCAAATCGTTAAGACCCGTTTTGCTGGTTCCGTCAGGCACAAAGCTGCCTGCATATTTTCAACAGATCATGAAACGAAAGACACTCGTCGCGTACGTGGAAAACCTCAATCAGTAAACAACGTTGATAAGTAGCGGCAGGCAATGCGGGAGTCCTGGATTTCAAAAAGACGTTCACAGGCTGCCGTGACTATGAATCATCAATCCAGGGAATGCACAAGCAAACCGCTGCGGAGTTTCGGTTCAAACCAGGTGCTCTTCGGCGGCATGATCTGATCGGCGTCGGATACCGCCATGAGTTGCGAGATCGACGTTGGGTACATCGAAACCGCACACGCCCAATCGCCGCTGCCAACGCGTTTTTCAAGTTCGTCGGTACCGCGAATTCCGCCGACGAAATCGATCCGTGAATCCGTACGAACGTCACCGATACCGAAAATCGGCTGCAGTACACGTTGTTCAAGCAAAGCGACATCCAACGATGCGATGGCATCGTTTTGGTCGATCGAATCTGCCGGAATGTTGAGCCGATACCAGTCGCCGCCGAGATAGAAGCAAAAGGTGCCAGCTGAATCCGGCACGGGATTGTCTGTTTTCTCAATGCTGCCGACTTCAGACAGTTGGCTGACCACGTCTTCTACGCTGTGGCCGTTCAGATCTTTGATAATGCGGTTGTACGCCAGGATGTTTAATTCGCCAGCAGGAAACAGCACTGTCAGAAACCAGTTGTATTCTTCGTCCCCGGTGTGGTTTGAATTCGCGGATTTCCGTTCGGCTCCCGCGCGCCATGCGCTTGCTGATCGGTGATGACCATCCGCCACGTAAAACGTTGGCACGCTCGACAACCCGTCCACGTACGGTTGAGTGTCCGTAATTTTCCAGACAGTGTGCTGCACACCGTCGGGAGCTGTGAAATCGTAGACCGGTTCTGTCGCCGAAGCGTCTGCCACAAGTTTGTTGACGGTATCAACATCGCGATAGGTCAGAAACACGGGACCGGCGTGAGCGTTTAGCGTTTGAACGTGCCTGGTGCGGTCGTCTTCTTTACTCTGGCGCGTTTTTTCGTGTTTCATGATGAGATTGTTTTCGTAGTCGTCGATGTGGCAGCAACACACAACTCCTGTTTGAGCGACGCCGTTCATAATTTGCCGATAGACGAACAGGCAGTCTTCATCATCGCGGACCAGGACGCCTTCATTCATCAACCGATCAAGATTCGCGCGAGCTGTCGAATAGACTTCATCGGCATACGGATCGGTGTCAGCCGGTAGATCGATATCAGGGCGTATAACGTGCAGGAAGCTGGATGAATTTCCTTCCGCCAGCGCGGCCGCCTCGTCTCGGTTAACAACATCGTAGGGAACAGACGCAACATCAGCGGCAGTTTGCGGGGTCGGACGGATTGCCTGAAAAGGCTTAATGCGAGGCATGAGCGAACAGCTTTCGTGTCTTTTTACGGGGACCGGCCAATCAAGAGCCGGGATTGGAGCGAACCGCGCCAAGCCATCCAAGGCCAGACGTGACCGCAACACAAAAAATCAACAAATTCGCGATGATGGTTTTGCAATTGCGCACGTGTCACAATGAAATTGCTGAAGATGCTAAGCTGATCAAGGGCCAGATCATTTGCTATCGTGCCAGCAGATCGTCTTTCGAAGCGGCTGATTACTACGGCACAGTCGAAGATCTGCTGGTCGTGTCGACGCACGATTCGAATCCGGAACTCCGTCCGCTTCGCAGCAAAGACTGTCGACTGCCGTCTTGAGATTTCGTTGATCCTGCTCTACTGAAAGTCGAATGACCGTATGACGATCGAAAGAAACCTCGGCCCACAGCCCATCGGCGACGTCATGCAACAACGCGGGTTGAAGCCTCATGATCTGGTGGAAGCGTCGCCGGAGCAGCTTACGCACAAAATGGTACAGAGAGCAATCAAGGGACGTCGGTTGACGGATAACACAAAGGGCAAAGTCGTTGCCGCAATCCGACTGGCTGCTGCTCACGAATTTGCCGTCGAAGAGTTGTTCAACTATTGATGCATCCATTAAAAAACGCCCGATCACGAAAGTTCGCAATCGGGCGTTTGAATTCAGGTTCAATGATTCCAATTCAACGCAGCGTATAAAACGCCGGGTCGTCGATAATGAACGGCGTTGAGAACGTGCGGCCATCGTTCATGTTGACGCTGTTAAAGAACTGAGTGGCAAACATTTCAGCCGTGTAGCTGTAAGGATAGCTCGAATACAAATGATCGGCCGACGTCAGATCATGAACGCCCTGGTGAGCGTAGAAGTGGACTCGACCATCCGGAGTGACCGACATGCCCATTGTCCACCAGCCTGGTGAAAGCTTGACGCTCTTCACTTCCTGACCGAGATTGTTTCCTCGAATCAGGAGCACAGCTTCGTCGTGTTCGTAGCGAGGATCTGTTTCGCTGTGGAATTCAAAGAAGAAGCCTGGCCAGTAAGCTTCCTGTTCTTTCACAGTCCGGCTAAACAGGAACCCTTTTTTCTTTTCTGTGACTGTCGTCTTTACGTCAATACGATAGCCAAAGTGAGACCCGGAACGGTTCTCCCAATTCTGGTACGGTGGCAGCCAGATGCGACACGTCACACTGGGACTGCGCGAAACGTCGGTTCCTCCGATGCGTGATGAACACGCCATGATAAAGTCATCCTGCTCCATCTTTCGATTCGGACGACCGGGGACACCCGTATGCAGAGTTTGCAGCTTCAAAGCGCCCTTGCTGCCGGGAATTCCGCCTGCTGGAGTTTCGACTCGCTCGACAACATCCGGCATCCCACGTTTGGGGCTTTCGAACCAACGCCGGTTATTGGAGCCGCCAAGTGGACGACGTTCCATTTCGTCCTGTTCACGACTGGCTTTGTGACCGTTGGCAAACCACTGCCAGTTTTCATCTTCGAAGTCGTCACCAACTCGCGTTTGATGAATACCAGTCCCAGGAACAAGCTGACCATCAGCACGTCCAAAGAGCAGCGGCATTGCGACCACGAAACAGAGAATTCTTAGAACTGTAAGCGACTTCATGTCGCGTGCCCCCTTAGTTTTATTCCGTTGAACTGGTCCGTATGCGGCCGCACGGCGAAAATGGCAGGCGGCCTCAGCAACGTCTATGCTGTTGAAGCCACATCCCACATTCGGGCAAGACCATGACGTCGCCAGCCAAGGCAAAACCCGTCAGCACATCCTTGCGCCTGGGCTAATTCTTCTGATCATGTCGACGTCAGAATTGGCTATCGGATGAAAATGATCAGTCATTTCAATCTAATCGAGACCTGATTCTCCTCACAACCGTTCCAGCTAGTCGCTGCCGGATTACTTTACCAGGCTTCACTAATCGGAATAACCTCTCAGGTTTCAAGCGAAAAAAATCCAGCAGGTTAAGCAGCCGTCAATCCAAACGTGTCGAAATCTGCCGAATCGCCAGCGCAGAAATCAAAGACCCCCCATCCGCTGAGACACTGGCACAATGCCTTTCTTCTAGTCGCGACAACCGAAAGGCCGAATTCGGTGCGTCTTCGTTCGAGCCTTACGCAATGCGTTAAAGCGCAACTATCGAATCCTGAACGTCTTGCTCATGGCCACGCGAACGACCAGTTCACGAAGGCCATAGCCGCTGCTGGCACTTGCAGCGGCGATTTCTTTGATGTCCGGTTGGTCTCGAAACGTCATAGAACGACCGGTTGCGTAAGTCATCAGCTTTTCCGTCAATGCTTCTGCAAACCGATCACTGCGTGTCAAAAGAATTCGCTTCAAACCTCGTTCGTCTCCGAAAGTCTCGCCCGTCGGAAGCTGACCGGAGCCATCCACTGGTTGCCCTTTGCCGCGCCGGGCTGGATACGATAATCGGAAACCGCCGATCGGATCGTAAAACTCAAGTGCGAAACCAGCCGGATCGATCTTTTGGTGGCAATCAGCGCACACCGCGACGTTGCGGTGTTTATCAAGCTGCTGCCGAATGGTCGTTGTACCGCGTGTGTCCGGTTCGATTGCCGGAACATCGTCCGGTGGCGGAGGTGGTGGTGTCCCAAGAAGGCTCTCAAGTACCCAAATGCCACGAACGACGGGTGATGTCTCGATGCCGTTGGCCGACAGCGTGAGTATGCTGCCCTGGCCAAGCAATCCGCCGCGACGATGTTCCGGCTTTAGAGCAACTCGGCGAAAGTGTTCGCCACCAACGCCACTGATACCGTAGTGCGTGGCCAGAGCGTCGTTAACAAACGTGTAGTCACTGTCCAGGAATTGCACGATCGAGCCATCGGTTTTCAGCAGGTCGCTAAAGAACAGTCGTGTTTCTCTTTTGAAGAGTTCTCCGAGTCGATCACGATAATAGGTCGCAAAAGCTTTGGGATCAGGCGGCATCGATCCGAGCGTGTTGATGCGGAGCCACGTGTCGGTGAAGTGCTCAACCATCGCACTGGACTTGTCGTCCTGAAGCATGCGTTCGATCTGATCTGCGAGACCATCGGGCGATTCCAAAACTCCCGATTCCGCGGCCGCCGTGAGTTCATCGTCCGGCATGCTGCTCCAGAGAAAGTATGATAGCCTTGCCGCAAGTTCGTGCGATGTGAGTTCCGTTCGTACTTCATCGTTGCCTTCGTCGAGATATAGAAATCGTGGTGACGCAAGAATTGCCGACAGGCCCAGCTGAAGGGCGTTCGCATGAGAATCCCCGTTGCTGATCCGATCGTGAACGAATCGCACGTACTGCCGCACTTCCTCGCCGGAAACAGGCCGACGGAATGCGCGAGCCGCAAACCGGATCACCGTTTGTTCGATGTCGACCCTGGAGGCATCCGTCTCACTTCCGAACAGCAACTGATGACTTGTCGGCGGCCAATGCTCAAAATCAGGACCTTGGATATCCATGTTCCAGACGCGAACACGAGGACCATGGTAAACCTCAGAAAGCAGTTTGTTGTTTCTGTTTCCGGCAAGCCGCCGAACGCGTTCGATCTCATGCGGATTTCCAAGATCAGCCGCGTCGATTTGTGTCTTTGTGGCCCGGATTACTTCCGGGTGGTGCTTTTCAGCGACCTTGCGAATGTTGCCCTTGGAACTAATTCCATTCGTCCAGCTGACAAACGGAATCGCTCCTTTATTGAGCCACACTCGGTAAGTAAAACGTTCGGGGGCACCGTCGGGCAGGTCCCAGACTTTGAGAAGTTGCCGCTGATCGGCCGCGTTTTTGTTCAGCAGGGCAGCATTGGGAGCAATCCAGAGGGCCAGCTTCAGCCGTTGCGAACGAAAACGATCGAATTCCTCGTGATCATAGCCATGATCCAGTCGATTTGCGGCAGCCGCATTCACTGCAATTGAGTACCAGCCGTCTGCGGGAACTCCGCCACTTTTTGCGAAGGACGGCACAAAGTTTGGGTGCCGCTCACTGGGCTGCCCGTGACCAATTTCAATGTACTCGTCATTAACAATCAGTCGCCACGTGACCGGAGCTCGTTGATATGACAGAACGCCGTTGAAATCCTTGCCCGTGTAGTTCCATGTTTGCAACTTTGGCTTCTCGACGTCAAAAAAAGACGCGGCATCGAGTGAAGTTTCGGCGACTTCCAGATACCGCTGCAACTGATGTTCGGACAGCGTGAGGGCTTCACCGTTGTTATCAAATCCGTGCTCAGTCGCATCCCCAGGGAAGTCGGACGTGAAAGCAAAGAACTCGCGGCCGAGTCCCAGCAGATCTCGCATTGTGTTGACGTACTCGAATCGATTGAGACGCCGCATCATGGTGGCTTGAATTAAACTGTCGTTCGAAAGACGCGATAGGATATCCGTGATTGTCTCGACGACTTGTGTCGTGTCTTCTGCTGTTGGCTGAGTGACTCCTTCGTTTTTCGGCGGCATGTCGCCTCGATTGATTGCGTCGAGAGCTTCTTCCAGCAGTGCTGCTGCGTCACTGCCCGTCTGGATCTTCAACGGAAGTTGATCGAGACGGCGGTCGCCCTTCTGTAGAGTTTCACCGTGGCAGCGATGGCAATACTGCTTCAGGTAAGTTGCAACGTTGCCCGGTAAAGGTTCGAATCCACCCTCTTCCGCAACGGCCTCAGACGACGTAACCAGACTTACAATTCCCAGGATGAAAACGGTTACGATCGTCGCCGTATCCGCGTTTGCCGACACGATGACGTCTCGCTCTCTGCCGCTGGCTGTGACTGGTTCACGTGCTGGTAGGATTTGTCTCAAAAACCTACCGTTCATCCCTGCACCTCCAGTCCGGTCAGCGTACTCGTGGCAGTGCCAAACGCGTCGGTTTCGACACAGAAACGTTGCAGCATCGAGACGAACAGGTTTCCCGCGGGCGACGCGTCTCGCTTGCCATCCCCGCAAAAGTACGACTTGTGTTCGCCATGCCGGAACCCTCCGCCAGCAAGCAGCAACGGCAGGTTCTTGTTCGAATGTGAACTTGCGTTCCCCATTCCTGAACCGAACAGCACCATACTGTTGTCGAGCAGTGTCTTCCCATTCGGTTCGTCAACCGACTTCAGTTGCATCAGGAAACGGGCGAACTGCTGCACATGGAATTGTTCAATAACAGACAGCTCCGTGATGTACTCGGGAACTTTTCCGTGATGCGTGAGTTGATGGTAGCCACGACCGATATCGAAGCCACCAAAATTGGCTCCAATGTCTGCCAGCGCCAGCGTGATGACTCGCGTCGAATCCGTCTGCAGCGCAAGACTCATCAAGTCGTAATACAGCGGCACGCGATCGATGAAATCAAATCGGTTCGCGCCAGCCGGCAATTTGTATTCAACGACCGGCTTTGGTTTATCCAGCCATTCGCTGGATTGCGCCAGCCGTTTTTCAACTGCGCGAACTGAATCAAAATACCGATCGAGCTTTCTGAGGTCACGTGCCCCGATTTTTCGTTTCAGGTAGTCAGCATCCGTTTTGACGAGGTCAAGAATGCTTGTGCGAGCAGCCAGTTTAGACTGAGTGCTGTCCCGGAGTTTGGGGTCGACACGCTGAAACAACAGGTTGTAAATAACTTCAACGTTTGACACCGGCGGAACAGCAACTCCGGAAGCACTCCACGAAATCATGTTGTTGGGATCGTTTCCGCTGGCCAGTTGCAGTGAAGGGAAACGCGTCTCCGCACCAACAAGCTGCGCAGCCTTCTGATCGATGCTGATATTCGCCTCAGGCATACCTGCAGAATTTTTTGACAGAACACCCGACAGATAGGCATGCACACCACCGTGTCCCCCTTGAGCGTTCACGCCATGATCCAGCCCGGAAAAGACCGTGAAATCGTTTCGAAGATCCTTCAGTGGCTTCAGGCGGTCGGTCAACGCGTAATCGCGGCCAGTTTTCTCGGGAAAGAACAACTGCGGCACGAAACCAAAATTCAAACCAACGCACGCCATCCGCATCGGAACTTCAGTCGTTACGAACGGTGCCGCCATCGCATCAAGGTACGGCAAAGCCAAAAGCGCGCCCCCAGCTCCTCGCAACATCCGCCGTCGTCGTATTTTTTTCCCATTCATTTTGTGACTCGCTCTGTGATGCCCATTGCAGGCCGTTACAAGTTTACGCCCGACAGAGAATCTCAGCGAGGTCAGCCCTCACCTCCCTGTATGAGATGAACATCATATCTGTCGATTGTCCAGCGGTGTCTAAGCGGAAACACGACTCATCCGAGTCGCTGGAAAGCACTCTCTGCAGGCCAGCATACACACTGTTGGCTGGCTTTTCCTCTATCTGACGTCTACAGGACATCCAGCCAGTCGACCGAGGCGAATGCTTCTGTGCTGGTGTTGCCGGGGGTGTCGTTGGAGACGCCTGGCGTCACGACAGGAACTTCTTCCGGTTCTGTTTCAAACAGGGACGCTTTTTGCGGCTCTTCGACATTGTCGAACGCTGCGACGGAGATGGGGGCCTGCTCCGACTCTACTGCTGCGGAAGCCGAGACAACAGACGCTGTAATCACCTTACTGCTGTCGTCCTTTGAAATCACGTTGGCTCGCACATAGCCAATCCGCTGCACTGCACTCAGAGCTTCCAACGGCGAAACGATTCCGTTGCCATCATAATCACTGGCGACGCTGTTGGTGCCGATAGCCTGGATGGCGGCGATGGCTTCGAGCGGTTCGACGACACCGTTGCTGTTGGTGTCCCACGGGAAGTAGGTAATACTGTCGCTGTCGATGGTGTGGCCTATGCCGGAATTGTTTGTTTCGTCGCCTTCGGCAACGGCGTTCGCTGTGTCAGTGACAAGAAACAGCCGACTGGATTCTGTTGAGACTGTGCCGACTGGTAAGCCACCGGGCCTTGACGCCAGGGCATGGGAGTATAGCGCGGCTTTATCGAGTGAAATATTAACTGTTCGCGAATCTGACGCAGCAGCCGCAAGGCCAGCGAAGCTCTCCGTCGTGCCAGGGATAACGACGTCGTCTGCATCACCGATGGTGTCGTTGAGCGACCAGACGATGTGCGAGTCGAACGCGGCACTCGGCTGGCCTCCTGCATTTCGAATCTCAAATGTCACCTGCGTATTGCCACTCAAAACATGGTCCGTAACCGCATCAAAAGATTCGCCAACCAGATCCGCTGACGGAAGTGTGATTGTCAATGTTACCGTGCCGTCTTCCGCCACTTCGTATTCGCTGACGGTTGTTGAAAATCCGCTTTGTGTGGCTGAAATGTCGTATGTGCCGTCGAACAAGCCTGCCGGTGCCTGCCATTCTCCCTGAGCGTTCAATGCAACGTCCGTGAGGTTAGGCATCCATTCGCCGCGGGCGAGGTCTGTCCAGGCAGCGGCTTCAGGTTTGAGATTCCAGTCTGCATCAAACAGCGGCGCGTTGCCTCGCCAGTGAGCAGTATCCCAGATCCCCCACATGATGAAGCCGTCGACCGACGGGTGTTCGAAGGCGGCTTCGAGGATGTTCCTGAATAACGTTTCCTGTTCTGCAGGCGTGAGTTGCCCGGCATCGTCGCGAGCATCGAATTCGCTGATTTCTATCGGCAGTCCGGTTTCGGCCAGAATGTCCAGGCGGCGAACGATGTCTTCTTTGGTGATGTCGTTGCGCGCTATATGTGCCTGCACGCCGATACGATCGATGGGAGCTCCGGCCGCCAGCAGGCTATTGATCAGATCGCGATACTGAATGGTGAAGTCGTCATTCGCAGAATTCAGCAGGCCGAACTCATTGATCGACAGCGTTGCGTCCGGTCGTACCGCGTTCGCTCGAATGAAATAGTCGGTCAGTGCTTCGACTTCTGTCGCGTAGATTCCGGCGTCTACGAATGCATCTGCGTAGTAGGATTCGTGCAGCGGTTCATTGAGTAGTTTCCAGTCCGTTATCGTTGGGCTGCTGCCAGCGTCGCTGAATTGCGTGAGCACTCCGGTCGAACTTAGCCGGTCGGCAACCAGTGCGTCATGGAATTCGTGAGGGTCCGGATTGGCATCTGGTCGGAATTCATTGGGGGTGGGCCATGTTTCTTTTTGCCAGACAACCGATGCGGCAGTTGTTGTCAGTCCGTTTGCGTGCGCCAGACTGAAGGCAGCGTCCGGGGTTGACGTTCCGTTGTTGTTGATTGCAATCCACTGCACGCCGGTGGTCGGAACAACGTGATTGAAGTTGTCCAGCACGGCGTTGCGATAGTTCAGAATGTCAGTCCAGGTTGGCGTATGTCTCGGAATGCCAAACTGCGTTTCCAGATCGGGCAACAGGTTGGTCTTCTGAGTTGCCGACAGAGCATCAAATTCTGCCTGCG
>CAYZYB010000090.1:0-10389 GCA_964481505.1 uncultured Planctomycetaceae bacterium
GTCCACATATTGATAAGAAGTCGCGTGAGCAGTTCGAAATTCGAACTCACAAGCGACTGATAGATATTTGCCAGCCGACCGGGAAGACAATTGACGCTTTGAATAAGCTGTCTCTTCCTGCCGGTGTTGATATCAAGATTAAGGCAGCGGGTGGTGCTTAGGTAAGTGCTTCGGTTGGTTCTTGGTTTTGATTGCTAGTGCCTCCACTTGTGTGGTTGGTGTTCCTTTTTTGATTTTCAGCGCTCGGGTGCTGTACTATGCCTGTCGGTCTGCTCGGAAAAAAAGTCGGAATGACTCAGGTCTACAATGACGATGGTGTCGTTGTGCCTGTGACTGTGATTGAGGCTGGGCCATGCGTTGTGACGCAGGTTCGGACTTCTGATCGCGATGGTTATGAGGCTGTTCAAGTTGGGTTTGGTGATAGGCCTCGCCGGCTGGCGTCGCGTGCTGAGCGTGGCCATTTGGTTGGTATTTCCGGCAGGCGTCAGAAGGAGCGTGCGGCAGCGGGTGTCGAGGCTCTGTCGAAGCCTGGCTGTGAGCCGCGAGAGTTTGTTCGTGAGTTTCGTTGTGATGGCGAATCGCATGGGCTTGAGGTTGGTCAGGAGTTGGCTGCCGATGCGGTGGCGGATTGGAAGTTTGTTGATGTGATTGCGACCTCGAAGGGGCGTGGTCATGCCGGTGTTATGAAGCGTCATAACTTCAAAGGGCAGAGGGCGACTCACGGTGTTAAGCGTGTTCATCGTCATGGTGGTTCGATTGGTCAGAGTGCTGATCCGGCCCGCGTTATTCGTGGGACTCGTATGCCCGGTCGGTTTGGTGGCGTTCGTGTGACTGTGCGGAACCTGAAGGTGGTTCGTGCGGATGCTGAAAATAACGTGGTGTTGGTTGAGGGTGCTGTGCCTGGGCCGAATGGTGGTCACGTTGTCTTGCGGTACTCTGCTAAGAATCGGAAGGTGGCGAAATGATTAGTGTTCCGGTTCGGGATGTGTCTGGTGGTGAGTCGGGTTCTTATGAATTCGATCCGGCAGATCTGGTGGCTGGTGATGTGAATCGCCAGTTGTTGCATGATGTTGTTGTGATGTATGAAGCAAATCGCCGTGTTGGTACCGTGCAGACGAAGTCTCGCGGTATGGTTCGCGGTAGTACTAAGAAGTTGTTTCGGCAAAAAGGGACTGGTCGAGCTCGGGCAGGTAATGCTCGCACGCCAGTTCGTCGTGGTGGCGGTCACGCTTTCGGTAAGAAGCCGCGTGATTTTAGTTATCGTTTGCCGCGCAAAGCGGTTCGTCGGGCGACTCGAATGGCGCTACTGAGTAAGTTTCAGGATGGGCAGGCTGTTGTTCTGTCGGACTGGAAGTGCGACGTGCCAAAGACAAAGGTGGTTGTTGGTGCACTTGGTGCTCTGGGTGTTGATGGTGGTTCGGTTCTGATTGCGACAAGTGGCCTTGATCAGAATGTGTTCAAGTCGGCTCGGAATATCTCCGGTGTGCAGGTGTTGCCAGCTGCTGATCTGAATGCGTATGCGTTGCTGCGAAACCGAAGTTTTGTTGTGACGGTGTCGGCGATGGATCAGTTACTTGGGCGGAATACAGAGGCTTCGGCTTAATAGGTGATTCGATGACTGCCGCGAAGACAGAAAAGAAAACTGGTATCCAGCTTGAGCCGCATATGGTGATTCGTCGCCCTTTGGTGACGGAAAAGGGTGTGCATAGCTCGGAGCGATTGAACGCGTATTCGTTTGAGGTGCATCCGCTGGCTACCAAAACTGACGTGAAAACGGCAGTTGAGCAATTGTGGGATGTCCGTGTTGATTCTGTGCGGACGCAGAATCGAAAAGGCAAGCCGCGACGTGCTCGAGTGGCGATGGGACGTACGAGAGGCTGGAAGAAGGCGATTGTGAAGCTGCGCGATGAAGATCGTATTTCGTTCTTTTAGGCGGTCGGTCTTGTTCGGTTGGTTTCTTTCAGGGTGTTAAGATGGGTATTCGATTTTACAAGCCGGTGACTCCGGGTCGGCGTGGTGCGACAGTCTCGGACTTTGCTGAGATTACAGACCGGAAAAAGCGCCCTGAAAAATCTCTGACTGTTCGTGCCAAGAAAAATGGTGGTCGGAACAATCAGGGGAAGATTACTTCTCGCCATCGCGGCGGTGGTCACAAGCGTTTGTATAGAATTATTGATTTCAAGCGTCGTAAGGATGGTGTTGTCGGTACGGTGACTCACATTGAGTATGATCCGAATCGGACTTGTCGGATTGCTTTGGTTCAGTATGAGGATGGGGAGAAGCGTTACATTCTGGCGCCAGAAGGTTTGGCTGCCGGTGCAAAAGTTGAGAGTGGCGATGCTGTTGAGCCGTTGCTCGGCAATTGCATGCCGATGTCGGCTATTCCGCCGGGTACGGAAATTCATAATATAGAGATGCAGCCTGGTCGCGGAGGGCAGTTGGTTCGAAGTGCTGGAACGCGAGCGGTGTTGAATGCTCGTGAAGGGCGTTGGGCTCAGGTGACGCTTCCGAGCGGTGAGGTTCGTCGACTGCCAAGTAGTTGTCGGGCAACGATTGGTGTGATTGGAAACTCAGAGCACAGCAAGATTGTTTATGGTAAGGCTGGGCGTCGTCGCTGGTTGGGTTGGCGTCCACATGTTCGCGGAACTGTGATGAATCCAGTGGCGCATCCACTGGGTGGTGGTGAAGGTCGAAACTCTGGTGGTCGACATCCGTGTAGTCCAACTGGAAAGCCGGCAAAGGGCGGGCGGACTCGAACGAAGCGTAAGGCTTCTAATAAAGCGATTATTCGTCGGCGTCGATCGCGTCGGTACGGTGAAGTTAAAGTTTGATTGTCTGAAGTAGTACAGGATTGTGATTCATGGGTCGTTCGCTCAAAAAAGGGCCATATGTTGACGCCAAGCTGCTCAAGAAGGTTGAGAGGCAAAATGAAGGCGGTAGCAAAGAGCCTGTGAAGACCTGGGCTCGGGCATCAACAATCTCTCCGGAGTTTGTTGGTCATACTTTTATGGTACACAACGGTCGTACGCACATGAGTGTGTATGTGACCGAGGATATGGTTGGTCATAAGTTGGGTGAGTTTGCTCCCACTCGCACGTTTCGTGGTCATGGGGCGAAGGGTAAGAAGTAGTAATGGGTGTTGTTACAGCTACTCATCGTCATGCTCGGATCTCGGCTACGAAGGTTCGTCCATTTGCTGATCTGATTCGTGGGATGGAAGCATCTGAGGGTGTTGAAGCTCTGCGTTATATTCCGAATCGTGGTGCACGATTTCTTGAGAAGGTTCTCAAGAGTGCAATTGCGAATGCGGAGGATCGCGGTGTGCGAAATCCTGATGGTTTGACGATTGCGGAGTGCCGTGTAGACGGTGGTCCGATGTTTAAGAGGGTCAGGCCGCGAGCTCGTGGGATGGCGTTTTTGATTCGGCGGCGTACGGCTCATATTCACGTTGGAGTTGATGCTCCGGAGTTAGGTTAAGTTTTCATCATTGGCTCGCGGCAGTATGTGTCGCGGCTGAATCGAAATATATTTCGCAGGGGTTGAGTGATGGGTCAGAAGGTCAGGCCGACAGGGTTTCGGGTCGGTGTTATGGAGAACTGGCGCAGTCGGTGGTATGCACCGAAGCGAGAGTTCGGCGATCTTTTGGCTGAGGACTTTAAGATTCGCAAGTATGTGAGTTCGAAATATCAGTTCGCTGAGATTGCGAAAGTTGAGATCGAGCGAACTCGCGACCAGGTGATTGTTCACCTGCATACGGCTCGCCCGGGAGTGATCATTGGTCGTAAAGGTCAGGAAGTGGATCGCTTGAAAGGCGATTTGGAGGAGCTGACTGGCCGGCGGATGGATCTGAAGATTGTTGAAATTGGAAATGCGAACCGAAACGCGAAGTTGGTAGCGGACAAGATTGCACAGCAGCTTTCAAAGCGTGGCAGTTTTCGTCGGGCGATCAAGAAGACTCTGGACGAGGTGATGAGTTCAGGGGTTTATGGGATCAAGATTGAGATGTCAGGTCGCCTCGGCGGTGCCGAGATGTCTCGAAAAGAAAAGGCCAGTCGTGGTTCGATTCCTTTATCGACCATTCGGCGGCATGTAGATTACGGCCTTTCAACGGCTAAGACGGCTCAGGGTGTGATAGGCGTAAAAGTCTGGATCGATCTGGGCGACTATTCGGACGAGGAGACTGCAGATGGCGCTAATGCCAAAACGGGTCAAGCACCGCAAAATTCAAAGAAGACGAATAAAAGGTAACGCCCATAAGGGCAATACTGTCGTGTTCGGAGAATGGGGCCTGCAATCAATGCAAGCGGGCCATGTGACTGCTCAGACAATTGAAGCGTGCCGTATTGCGGCCACACAATATATTCGTGGGATTGGCAAGGTTTATATCCGTGTCTTTCCCCACAAGTCAGTAACGTCCCGACCATTGGAAACTCGAATGGGTAAGGGCAAAGGCGAGCCGGATCGCTGGGTTGCGATCGTTAAGCCTGGTACAGTTCTGTTTGAACTCACAGGTGTCGGTCGTGAAGGTGCTCGAGACTGCTTTAACAGAGTTGCTCACAAGCTTCCGGTGAAGGTTAGGCTTGTAGGCCGCCAGCCGGTTGTGGAATAGTATTTTTTAAGGTGATCGTGATGTCTAAGGCATCGGCTTTGCGGGAAATGTCAGACGAGCAGTTGCAGCATGAGCTAAACGAAGCTCAGCAGTCGCTGTTTAAGATTCGTTTTCAGTCGGCGACCGAGCGAAATGACACTCCCAGCAATGTGAGAAGGATTCGTCGAGAGATCGCTCGAGTGAAGACCATTCAGCGGGAGCGTCAGCTGTCCGCAGTGAACAGTTAACCTGTTTTATTTGAGAGTTGCGTTTCGCGATGAAAAGAACGTTGGTAGGCACAGTGACAAGTGACAAGGCAGCAAAGACGCTGCGTGTTGAGATCGAACGTCGTTTCCCTCACCGGAAATACGGCAAGATCGTGCGTGCAAGGACTGTATGCCACGTTCATGACGAAGAAGAGGCTGCCGGTGAAGGCGACCTTGTTGAAATCGTTGAGTGTCAACCACGTTCAAAGACGAAGCGTTGGGAGTTGGTGCGAGTAGTAAAAGCCGCTGATAATGTCGTTGCGGCTGTCGAATCAGAGTAGGCACGCGTTTGTTTTTAGTGTTTGCCGTTTGGTGATTAGGGTGTTTCGATGATTCAGATGCAGACAGTGCTGGATGTTGCTGACAACTCTGGTGCCAAGGTGGTGCGTTGCATCAAAGTCCTTGGTGGCAGTCGTCGTCGCTACGCCACACTTGGCGATGTGATTGTGGTGAGCGTTCAGAAGGCGATCCCCGGAAGTGCAGTCAAGACAGGGACAGTCGTTAAGGGTGTTGTTGTTCGCGTTCGCAAGGCCGTTCGTCGCGATGATGGCAGCTATGTCAAGTTCGATCGCAATGCGGTGGTGATTGTTGATGTGGATAACAATCCTCGTGGGACACGTATCTTTGGTGCGGTGGCTCGAGAGTTGCGAGATCGAAAGTTTATGAAGATTGTGAGTCTCGCCAGCGAAGTGGTTTGAGGCCTCTGTTGAGTGATTGAACGACTCATTGAAGATCTGAGATATGGCACGATTGTTAGAAAAATACAATAGCGAGATTATCCCCGCGCTGAAGACGGCATTGTCACGTGAGAACGTGCACAGTATTCCAAAGCTGGAAAAGATCGTCGTCAGTATGGGAGTTGGTGAAGCAGTTCAGGATCGTAAGCGTTTGGACGCTGCTGTTGGTCATCTGACTACGTTGAGTGGTCAGAAGCCGCAGCTGTGCCGCGCAAAGAAGTCAGTGTCTGGTTTTCGTTTGCGTGAAGGGATGCCGATTGGTTGTCGGGTCACGTTGCGTGGAAAGCGGATGTACGAGTTTCTTGATCGATTGATTACGATTGCGTTTCCTCGAGTTCGTGACTTTCGGGGCGTGAATCCGAAGTCTTTCGATGGGCGAGGTAACTACAACTGTGGTTTGCAGGAGCAGCTGGTGTTTCCTGAAGTGGATCCAGAGACGGTGACTCAGCCACAGGGTATGAACATAACTATTGTGACAACAGCTGAGACAAACAACGAAGGTTGGGAACTCTTGAAGGCGTTAGGTATGCCATTCAAGAATGAGTCTTCGGAAAAGTAGTTAGTCGGGCGTTTACCCTGACTGGATATTCGAACATTAGTTCGTGAATTAGGTTGATTGATATGGCAAGTAAATCAAAGATCGAAAAGGCAAAGCGACCGCCGAAATTCAGCAGTCGTATTGAGCGTCGATGCAATCTGTGTGGTCGACCTCGCAGCGTGTACCGTAAGTTTAAAGTTTGTCGTATTTGTTTTCGCGATTTGTGTCTGGACGGCCTTGTGCCTGGAGCGAAGAAGGCTAGTTGGTAACCAACTTTCTGTAGCGTGATTAGAAGCTGAGTTTTTACTTATGATGACCGACCCAATAGCGGACTTGCTGACCAGAATTCGCAATGCGATGCATGTTGAGCATCCGTTTGTGGATATGCCACATTCGAAAATGAAGGTGCGGATTGTTGAAGCGTTGACTCGTGAGGGTTACGTTTGGGAGCACGAAGTTATTGAGTCATCACCGGGGACAATTCTGCGAGTGAACCTGAAATACGGCCCGAATGGCGAGCACGTGATTCAGCATATTGAGCGGATGAGTAAGCCAGGTCGAAGAGTTTACGTGAGTGTGAGCGAAACAAAGGAAGTGCGGCAGGGACTGGGGATCTCCATTCTGTCGACTTCAAAGGGTGTGCTGAGCAATCGTGAAGCACGCAAAGAAGGCGTGGGTGGAGAACTGCTCTGCCAGGTTTGGTAGGCGTCTTTCTGTTTCAAAGAAACAATTTCGGGTTGGTCTTGAGCAATGTCTCGAATTGGCAAAAAACCGGTTAGCTTTCCAGCGGATGTGAACGTCACTGTCAGTGGGCAGGATGTGAGTGTCAAAGGTCCCAAAGGGGATTTGTCGCTGGATGTTCACCCAAATATCACCGTTGCAGTGAATGCGGACGAGCGTTCTGTGACTGTGACACGATCGGATGACCTTCGCGAGAACCGTGCGTTGCATGGTTTGACTCGCAGTCTGATCAATAACATGGTGACCGGAGTTGGTACTCCTTTCGAACGGTCATTGTTGATCGTCGGTGTTGGATACAATGCTTCGGTGAACGGCAACAAGTTGTCGCTGCAGGTTGGTTACGCAAATACGATTGAACTAGTGATTCCTGAAGGCGTGTCGTGTGAGTGTACAGCTCCGACGCGTATTGTTGTTCGCAGTGCAGATAAACAGGCTGTTGGGCAATTTGCCGCAAATATTCGCCGTGTTCGACCTCCAGAGCCATATAAAGGCAAAGGGATTCGATACGAGAACGAACAGATTCGTCGTAAGGCCGGTAAGGCGTTTGGCTCTAAGTAGTCGAGATTCCTGTTTGAGCGTTGCTCGGCAATTTGGTTAGAGATCATGAAAACTCAAAAACGACTAATAAAGCGCAAAGTTCGGCGTGACCATCGGATCGGAAATCGGATTCGTCGCGACGCCCATGGGCGTCCAAGACTGGCGGTTTTCAAGAGCAATAAGCATATCTATGCTCAGATCATTGATGATGCCGAAGGTCGCACGCTTTGTGCCGCGAGCACTGTGGAGTCGACGGTCGCTGGTGCTGGCAAGGCTGCTAGTAATTGTGCGATGGCTGAAGCAGTCGGCAAGTTGATTGGTGAGCGAGCGAAAGAAAAAGGGATCGAGACAGTTGTGTTTGATCGAGGGGCTTCTCGGTACCATGGTCGGATCGCGGCGTTAGCTGATGCGGCTCGAGATCAGGGTCTGCAGTTCTAAGAGTTCAGCGTTTTAGGTTTGAGGTGAATTGTGTCTGCAGGTGAATCACAGCGAGATTCGGGCGAGTCGGTTATTCAAATTCGACGATGTGCCTGTGTTGTTAAGGGTGGTCGTCGATTTAGTTTTGCTGCCTTGGTCGTGTCTGGCGACCGAAAAGGTCGCGTGGGCTTTGGTTATGGCAAAGCGAAAGAAGTTCCGCTGGCGGTAGAGAAGGCGACTAAGGTCGCAAATCGAACAATGAAGGGCTTCTCTGTCACTGAGGGGACTATTCCTCATCAGGTGATTGGTGAGTATCGTGCATCAAAAGTGCTGTTGCTGCCGGCTAAGCCTGGTACGGGTGTCATTGCTGGCGAGTGCGTTCGGTTGGTACTCGAAGCTGTCGGAATCACAGATATTCTCACCAAGAGTTACGGTTCGAATAATCCGTTGAACCTGGTGAAAGCGACATTTGACGCTCTGGAGCAACTTAAAACTCGCGAAGACATAGAGCGTCTTAGAGGGGTATCACTGTCATGATTATTAATGACGTTCACGTAGACATAAAGAAACGCAAACCCCGGAAGCGAATTGGTCGTGGTCCGGGGTCTGGTCATGGTAAGACAAGTGGTCGTGGCCATAACGGCTACTACAGTCGCGCTGGGTCCAGTCGTCGTCATGGTTTCGAGGGTGGCCAAACGCCGCTGTTCCGGCGTGTGGCAAAGCGCGGATTTAATAACGCTGCTTTCGCTGATACGGTCGTGATCATCAATGTTGGACAGCTTGAAAAAGCGTTCGAAGATGGTGCCGACGTAACAGTTGAGGCGCTGGTAAGTCGCGGGCTGATTCCGAGTCGGCATGACGCTCTGAAGATTTTGGGTGACGGCGAGCTGACAAAGAAGTTGAATGTGTCGGCACATCGGTTTTCCAAGAGTGCAGAAGAAAAAATTGTTGCCGTCGGCGGGAAGTTCGCACGGGTGTAGTTTGTCTTTGTGAGCTGTTGGCTCGCAGAAACTTCGTATGGATTGAAGTTTCGGAGAGAATCTAATGTTCTCCAAATTGTTAACGGTATTTCGCGTTCCGGAGCTTCGTCAGAAGATCCTGCTGACAATTGGTTTGTTGGCGGTCTATCGGATGGGGTTTTCGATCACGCTGCCGTTTATGGACCATGACAAGATTGCTGAGGCTGCAAAGGCTGTCAGTGGCGGAACCGGCTTGGGTGATATGCTCAAGATGGTGCAGGTCTTTTCGGCGTCTAACATCACAAATGGTTCGATTTTCGGGCTGGGAATCATGCCGTATATTACGGCGTCGATTGTGTTTCAGTTGCTCGGAACCGTCTATCCACCTTTGGAACAACTGCAGAAAGAAGGTGAGTCGGGGCGACGCCGTTTGAATGAGTACACTCGGTATGCAACGGTTGTTATCTGCTTGTTGCAAAGTTTCTTTTTGATACGCGGACTGGCTGGTGGGGCAATCACCGGAAAGTCAATGTTTCTTGTAGGTTACGATCATATTGGTTGGATCCTTGTCGGTACGTTTGTGATGACTGCCGGCACGGTCTTCTTAATGTGGATCGGTGAGCAGATTGACGCATACGGAATCGGGAACGGAATTAGTTTGTTGATTATGGCTGGCATCCTGGCTCGTATGCCGGATGCGGCTTTCAAATTGTTTGGTGGTGTTTGGAACGCTGGCTTTCAGCTTGGCGGTGCACCCGGCGAAAGCGTCGAGTCACTGTTGATTTTGGCTGCGGTGTTTGTTGCAGTTATCGTCTGGGTGGTGTTCATTACCCAGGGGCAGAGAAAGATTCCGATTCAAAGTGCAAAGCATGTTCGTGGCCGGAAGGTTATGGGCGGGCAACGTCAATGGTTGCCACTTCGAGTCAATCAGGCTGGGGTGATGCCGATCATCTTCGCTTCGAGTTTGCTGCTGCTGCCATATTTTATATTCAACCAGCTGGCTAATATCTGGCCGGACAACAAGGTGTTGATGTTGTTTCAGGGCGGATTCAATCCTGGTTCAGGGTTTGTCTATAACTTAAGCTACATCATCTTGATTTACTTCTTCTGCTATTTTTGGACGGCGATTACTTTCAATCCGAAAGATATGGCAGAGAATCTGAAAGATATGGGCAGCTTTATTCCAGGCTATCGACCTGGGGCGAGGACGGCGTCGTACCTTGAGCAGGTTATGTTGCGAATCACTTATGTTGGAGCAGCGTTTCTTGCAATCATCGCGGTGATTCCGACCGTCATTTCTACCACTCTAACGGGCGACTTTGCAGTTGCGAGTTTCTTTGGTGGAACTGGTCTTCTGATCATTGTGTCTGTTGCGTTGGACTTGGTGCAGAAGATTGATTCGCACCTCGTTATGAGAAATTATTCAGGCTTGCTGGACACTGAAGAGTAGTCACAGCGGCCATTGAAATAGCTAATCAGCGGAGTTTGTCGCGATGAAAGTTCGATCGAGCGTAAAGCGAATTTGTGAGCACTGTAAGACGGTTCGCCGTCGTGGACGCACTTACGTGATCTGTTCTGCGAATCCTCGACACAAGCAGCGTCAGGG
>CAYZYB010000091.1:0-10361 GCA_964481505.1 uncultured Planctomycetaceae bacterium
CTACTGACGGTGAAGCCATCGACGATATTGCCGCAGTGGGTGACATCAACGCCGACGGATTCGAAGACTTTGTTGTCACGACGAACCACGCTCACTACTTGTTTTTCGGCCCGGTGGATCTGACATCGCTGGATAGCATTCGCCAGCGAACAGGCGTCGACCCATTTGATATCGGCGGACGGGCGGACGTCCGAATCGACCTGAGTGTCGGTTCGACTGTCGCGGAGAAGGTCAACTTTGATGGCGACGTCGACCAAAACGGAAATCCAATACACGACCTGCTGTTCATGACGCCGGAAGATGATCGAATCGTGTTCAACATTCTGTTTGGCGTCGACAGAGAAGTTACCTGGCCGCGTTCGATTGAATCATTGGACTCCGTTAATGGTGCTCGCGTGCAGCAGAATGTTCGCCTGGACGGGGTGAACGATATTCAGAATCTTTCGTGGTTCGATTACACGGGAGATGGCCGGACAGACTTGCTTGCCACCAGCCAACGCGATGATGGAGTGCAACTTGCGTGGTTGATTTCCGGTGAGGAAATCGCGAGCGGTCAAACGCAAACGTATTCTCGATTCGAACTGCCAACTCAAACGGAAGTTGGCCTGTTCGAAGGTTCCATTCACGCCGTCAGCGATCTGAATGGTGATGGAACTGATGACATCGTGGGGATTCTGGCCGCCGATCCACAGAGTGGTCGCGTTGGGCGAGTTTACGTGCATTATGCTCGCCCGGAACTGCCAACTGCCGTCGACCTGACCGCATCCTACGATCGCCTGCTGACCGATCAGTATATTGACGGATCACTGACCGCGCCCGGCGATGTGAATGGCGATGGTTTTCAGGATTTGATCTTCCGTCAGCCAGGCGTTGATACAACGGGAATTTCGGGAGCGTTTGCGTCGAAGTCCGACGACAACTTCCTGGTGCTTTATGGTCAGCCGGAACAATACTTAGATTTGTCTGCCGCAACTGAAGCGGGGCAAACGTTCGAACTGGATTCCGGCGCGCTGGATGGCCTGAGCGAAGCAACCATCGAACTCGACTTCCGCATTCCTGCGACAATCGATGGCACGCAAACTTTGTTGAGCAGCTTAAACGAAGATGGTGCTCCGGAATTTGCAGTCTACCTTCATCCCGAAAGCCGCATCGAAGTCAGAGATCAAGGTCATTCGTCGTTCTGGACTTTGCCGATTGCGGCCGACGATACCGACTGGCATCACTTAACGATTCTGCGCCAACCGTCACAGGTTGACACGTTCACGGGCAGTGAAGCCACATCGACGAATCTCTCAACATACTCATCGCGTCAATCGGAAACGCCGATTGCGGGAGCGAGAACAATTCGTGTTGAATCAACCCTTTCCGATCGAGGACACACTTCGTTGGCAGAAGTGGCGATCTTCGACGTCGACGGTCGCAATGTCGCCCTGACCGGTTCGGCAACACAGTCATCAACCAATACAGCCAGCACGGCCATTCGTAGCGATGCGAACTCAGCGTCGTTTGCCATTGATGGCGACACCGGTGGGCTGCCATGGCTTCAAGCTACGACGTCCAGCGCAGATTCACACTGGTGGCAGGTGGAACTATCAGACAACGCCGACATTCGGCAGATTGATCTGTTCAACCTGCAAGCTCACAGTGCGGATTTCAACAACGTCCGAGTCATAGTGCTGGATGAAGCAGGAAACACGATCTGGTCCCGAGATCTCAGCGACGTGTCAGATGCTCACGTTAAGGCATTTCAAACTGTTGGTGATGTCGAAGTCGTCGACGAATCGGGGCGAGTTCGTACTTTCGAAATCGAAACAGAACACGACAGCAGCGTGAGTGGCTACGTGGTTACCGAAACCGGGCGGCGGATTGATGTTGTGACGGTTGCCGGGCGGCCCAATCGGCTGCGACCCGTTTCCGGACCATTGGAAGATCTTGAGCCAAACGGTCGATGGCAGCTGTTCCTGGAAGATGCCAATTCAGATTCTCCGGTTCTCACTGAGTCGTGGACGCTGCATCTGGAAACGTCGGATCAGATCAGAACTTCGTCGACCAGAATCGGCGATGGTCCGCTTGTCGACCATTCAGCAGTTGACGAAAGTGAAGTGCGCGAGCTGACCAGTACGTTGCAGGTCAGTGGGCGAGTTGATTCTGATGGACAATTCGTTGCCATCAATGGATTGGATTTCGACCTGACGATTGTCGATCTTGCCGGCGAAAGATTCTTCTCTTCAACACTGACAAGCCCGGAAGGGACCACTGTCGAACTTGGCGGGCTGACAGCCGGGGCAACGTCGAACTTCAACGGAGAAAATCCGAATGGTGTCTGGACGTTGACCATCGACTCAGGGACCGACGGGAACACATTCAAACCACAGCTATCCGGATGGCAGATCGAACTCGCCACTGCTGATGCGACAACGGTTCTCGTGGATCGCACAGAAGCAACTCCGGTGGCTCGAACGGTCGAGCTTTCGAATGACGCAAACGGTCTTCGGCAGGCCCTTGGTCGGTATGTTCGAATCGATGTTACGGAGCCCGGCCAGTTGCTGAATATCGTCGCTGTTCAGGTGATCGACGTTCACGGGCAGTCCATCGAAGCACTGGGCCTAATCGAAACGGACGACCAGAATTCCTCGTGGCAGTTGGATCTCGGATACGACCACGACCTCAGTGACGTTGTCGTTACCTTTGATCAGGCCACCGCCTCCAGTCACGATGAAGTTGTCGTTTCAATTCAGCGTCATGACGGAGCGATATCGTTCCGAAACCGCGTTTCCACACGTTCAACACTCTTGAAGGCAACGTATTCCGCCGAGCGAATCAATTCGCCAAACGCCACGATCGAACAGGTCGAAGGGGCGCTCGACTTTGAAAATGTCCGCGATCATGTTCTCGACAACTCCCAATATCCCGGCTATCAAGTCAACAATGTGGAGTGGGACGGGCAGATTTACATACCGGAAAGCGGCGACGTCGAATTTTCGATTGAGCTTCAGGGAGACGCCCGGCTGTATATCGATGGCGTCGAAAGGCTTCACGCCTTCCGACCGAACGTCGTCGGCACGTTTGACAGTACGGTGAACCTCAGTGCCGGATTCCATGACATTCGAATCACCAACTCGCTTTTCGACTCCGGAAGCACGCCTTTCAGGCTGTTTTACACTTTGCCAGGGCAACAGCGAACGCTTGTTCCTGCCGACGCGTTCGCAACTTCGGAATTCAGTCTGTTCAACAGCTTCAGTCCGACTCGTTCGTTGAGCCTGAATCTGGATGTCCCAGCCGATGCAGGCGAAGTAACGCAGCTGGAAATTCAGACCAGTCACACAGGCGAAAACCTGACGGGCCATCTGGTGGCTCCGGATGGTGCAAGCTATGCCATCACACGAATCGAAGGATCTCGCTCCAGGTTCGTGTTCGACGTTCCGGAAACACTTCAGGACTGGAATGGAACCTGGACAGTCGTTCTGGCCGCGCAGGGCGGCGATGAATTCACCTTCGATGAAGCGACCGTGACTCTCTATCACAGTGCCGCCAGCGGTCAGATACAAACAACCTCACAGACCGCTCGACGCAGCGATCTTGAACGAGCACGCCCGACTGGTGAGCTTGACGTTGCCAGTTTGGTGCTCGGCCAGAATGCTCGTCCCGGAGTCGCGTTGCAGTCGACGCCGTTTTCCGGTCATGTCGATAACGTCCGTGTCTGGGATCATCTGCTGCCCGCGAGCCAATCGGAGACTCTGATTGAACCCAATCTGGCCGTGGCCAACGCTAAAGTGGGATTGACTGGGGAATGGGATTTCAACCGCGGTGACTCTGCCGGATACGTATCTGGTTCTGCCTTGTTGCCGATCGAAGGTCGGCAAAACAACGTCCGGAGTTTTGGGGGCGGCGAGATTGAGCTCGACCACAGTATTCTGAACGGGCTATCAGAATTCAGTGTGGAAGTTCGGATCAGCATGCTGACGCGGCCTACCTCGCGATTGCTGAGCGGCGGCGGTGACAACTTCGCCATCGACCTGGAGGGCAACAGCACGGTTGTCGTCTATCTGGATGAGGTCAAATACGAGTGGCAATTGAGCGAACCTGTCAGTGATGCCGCCTGGCTTGATATGGACCCAGAGAACCGGTGGAGTGAGCTTTCGATCGTTCGTTCAGCCGAATCGATTGAAGTGTTCCTGAATGGGATCTCTCAGGGGATCAAAGAAGCGTCCGCCGGTGTTCTCAGCATTCACGAAGGCGAATTGCGTCTCGGAGCCAATGACACAGCGCTCGGATTCGTCGGTCAGTTGGACAATCTGCGAATCTGGTCAGAACCACGCACCGCGCAGCAGGTCATCACCGGGCTCGGCGGAGAAGTCATCGATCCGACATCGCAATCCGCATTGACTGGATACTTCCGCTTCAATCAATCGTTTGAAGGCTTCGTCCGCGATGATTCGCAGTATCTGCGTCCGGGACGAATCGTTGCCGGGCAGCACGTGAGCACTCCAAGTTTTGGCTACTTCAATTCCGCGACACGCATTCAACCGAACAGCGGAGAAACTTTGCTGTCGCAGCACACGCAGTCGCTGGTTGGGGACAATTCAAGCCTGCAGCTGTTCGATGATGCTGCGTCGAGCGGCCGAGCAGAACTGTCCATTTCGCAGGTTGCTGACCTAAACGGAAACGGATTCCCCGATCTGTTGGTGCAGGTCTCTTCTCCGTCATTCGTTCAGCCGGGGTACTGCATCGTGACCGACACCAGCATCGCGAATGGCGACAACACGTTTCGCCGGCTGGTGACTCCCGGTCTGTCCAACGATGATGCGAATAACCTGCTTGCCTCGGCAGATGTCAATGGAGATGGAATCAGCGACCTGTTGTTCAGTACTGCGGATGCGACCTCCGATCACACAGATCTGTCTGTCGTTTGGGGAGATTTCGATCAGGTCGATCTCTCCGATGATGTTCACATCATCGCCAACCGCAGTGTGACGGGCAGCGGCGACTTTGTTGTCAACAAAGGAACTCCTGAGACATTCACGTTCGACATGTCGGGACTGCCATCGACAGAAGACGGTCGCGTCGAAACATGGATTCAATTCACAACACTTGGCGACGCGATTTCGTCCAACAACGCTTCGCTGACACTGTCACAGCACGTTCGAGCCGATCTGCTCAACGCAGACGGCGGCGTGATGGTAAGGAGCTTTCGATTTTTGGATCTTACGGGCCTGGCAGCCGGAACCTACTTCCTTCGTGTTTCGTCGTTCGCTGCGGATACTCTTCCAGAATTCACAGTCAACATCAAAGCCCCTCTTGCTGGTGCAGCTTTCTCGGCCACAGACCGTGATCAGATTTACGCGGGCGAAGGACGTGACTGGATTAACGGCGGAGCTTTCCGAGACATCATTTTCGGCAACGAAAGCGGCAACGAGGCGGATGACGCTACGGATACGGTAATCGCTGAGTCCATCGAATTTCGCGACGCTGATACATTTACTGCCCCCAATGGCACGGTCTTCCAACGCGAAGCACTCACCGCTCCGGCAGTCAGTGAAACCATCAGCAATGATCCGTATTACGATCGAAGCCTGTTACATGCCACGATTCCGAATGAAGCATCAATCACCGGGCGCGTCTTTAATGATCTGAACCGAGACGGAAAGCAGGACGCCAATGAACCGTTCGTCGACGGCATGACGATTCAGCTGCGATCTGACAACGGCGACTTTCTTGCCGAAACCACGTCGGCGAGCATCGATCTGAACGGTGACGGCCGCATCGATCCTCAGACAGAAACCGGGGTGTATTTCTTTGGCGACCTCAACACCGAAACTTATACGGTCACAAGTGAGCCGCAGAACGGCTGGACATGGACAACCGATAGCCAAACGACTGTCGACCTGACTTCTGCAGCGAATGCCGTGCAGGATTTCGGATTCCGTGAACTTCTTCGCACCAGTATCACTGGTGTGCTGTTCAATGACGTCGACAACGATGGCAATCGCAGTTCTGATGAAGGCGTGCTTTCCGACTGGACCGTTAACCTGTACGACGATGCCGGAAATAGAGTCGCGTCGACACGTACGAACTCAGACGGAGAATACACGTTCGCCAACATCCTACCGGGGCATTATCTGGTGGAACGTGCTCACCAGGATGGCTGGGGGCCGGATTCCGGAGAACTTGAATCTCTGCGACGACTGTTTACTCGCCAACTGGGTTTGTTTCTGACCGAAGTCGATTTCACAACATGGGACGAAAGCCAACCGCTGCGGTCTCGGACTGGTCTTTGGTACGCATTCACGACGGACCGTCGCTTGCTGCAGGGAACAACTGCAGCGAACGCTCACAACGGCACACAGGTGCGAGACCTTTCGGCGACTCTCGATCCTGAGATATCGCTCCAGGAAAACCTGCAACACATACAACACGTGTTTGCGGCGGCGGCCGTGTATGTGGAAGTTTCGGAAGAACACATCACAGAAACGGTTCTGCGAGCTCATGAGATTGGCCCAGGAAGCGTCGCCGGGAATGTGTTCGAAGATTTCAACGTTGATGGAATGCAGAACAGCGGCGAAGGCGGCTTGGCTGGCGTGACTGTGATGCTGCTCGGCCCGAATGGTGAAGAGCTGGACGAAACAACCACCGACGAATTCGGCAACTACACCTTCAGTGATGTTCACGTCGGCCTGAAGTTTGTCTCAGTCGAAATTGAAAACAACGCCTGGCAACAAACGACGCCACAAACCGACGAGGCCCACGAGCGAGCGTGGCAACTGAATCAAGAGCTCGATCTGCGATACACCGGCAAGTACTTCGAAAACTGGGGCGGCCTCGGCGAAAAATGGATATGGAGCGCAAGCCAAGGTGGATGGTATTACATCACGCCGGATGGTCAGTTGTTCGAGTGGAACCAAAGTGGATTCGAAGACCTTTCCGGCCGGTACATCGAGACGCTGCCCACAGAATTCCACACCCATCCCGATCGACTGCTGGAAGCACGCATCCCCGGAACTCTGGTTGCGATTGTCACCGAAGGCCAGGAAACGGCTGTTCGTGGTTTCGGAGTTCTCAGGTCAGCAACGACCACATTGACCGGTACGGTTTTTCTTGACGAAGAAGGCAATCATGAACGCGAGGCAACCGACTACGCGTTGAATGGCGGCACGGTGGAACTGCTGAACGAAGACGGCCTCGTCGTGGCGTCCACAACTACACAGACGATTGATCTGAACAATGATGGAACGATTGACCTGCTAGCGGAAAACGGTGTGTACGTGTTCGAAAACGTACCACTGGGCAACTACCTCGTGCGAGTCGAAAGGCCGAATGACGTTGTCGTGACCCACGAATCGAATCAGGCAGAAACAGTCACCGCCAGTGAGCTCAATCATACCTATCAGTTGCAGCCAACGGATTTCGTGCCACCAAACGGCGGAACCCGCAATGAAATCTGGTTGGAAGGGCTCGACGCAGAATCCGGTCGCGTGGAGATGTTCTATCTGTTGTCCAATGGCGAACTGATCATGTGGAACGGCAGCGAAGAAGGAATTCTCCGCGGCACATCCGTAGGAAAACTCTCGCCGCAACACCATCAGGACGCGGCACTCCTGCACAACGCCGCCCCGATCGGTACAGTGTTCGTTCGAGTCGACGATGAAACAGGTGTCTCCGGCCCAAACATCGGCCTGACCCCCCTGAACGAATCAGCCATCGACCAACTCATGAGCGCATGGGACCTCATCGCTACGGAGGCCAATTAGCCAGCAACAGAGGCGCCCGCGCGGTTCAATTAGTGTGTGCAATAGGGGCAGAGCTGCCGGCGACGACTAATTGCATCGCCGATACCAGCAGTGCCAATTCGTTATGCAGCTTTTCTGGCGAACGACTCCACTAAGCCACCGACGTATGACTTGACTTCTACTTCGTCGATGGACACCACTTCCGTCTCTTCGGGAATCAATCGTGCGAATTGGCGGCAGGCTGGCGTTAATCGTGGCAACTTTTTTCGCGGGCTGCGATGTGGCTACCACTATGGCCCTACGTCAGAATGTCTTTCGCAACTTTGCCAGCGACGTTCGTTAGTCGGAACGGTCGGCCAGCGTGTTGGAAGGTGAGCTTTTCGTGGTTGAGCCCCAGTAGATGTAGAATTGTGGCGTGCCAGTCGTGTGTGTGCATGCGGCCTTCGGTGGCTTCGTAGCCGTATTCGTCGGTGGCCCCGTAGCTGAAGCCGCCTTTGACGCCGCCGCCTGCCATGAACGTTGTGTAGCCTTTGTTGTTGTGGCCTCGGCCGGAACCGTTTTCTCCGTGAGGCGTTCGGCCGAATTCGCCCGCCCAAACCACGAGCGTGTCTTTTAGAAGATCTCGTTGCTTGAGGTCAGCCAGCAGGCCGGCGATCGGTTGGTCGATCTGCGCACACTGAGTTTCCATTCCTGACTTGATGTTGTTGTGATGATCCCAGTTGCCGTTGGTAAGTTCGATAAATCGCACACCGGCTTCGACCATTCGCCGAGCCATCAAACACTGTGTGCCGAAAGGTGAACTTGGGCCGTCACCGATACCGTACAGCGCTTTGGTCGCTTTGGTTTCGCCGGCCAGGTCGACGAGCTCCGGCATGGAGCTTTGCATGCGGAAGGCAAGTTCGTACGACTGAATGATGCCTTCGACCTGCGGCTGATTGCGTTCGCGAGCCAATTTGTTTCGGTTGAGTTCCTGAAGAAAATTCAGCTGCGTTCGTTGCGTCGCCAGGTCGATCGACGGGTTCTTAATGTTCGGCACAGCTGATGTCGGTCCGTTGTCTCGGCCTCGCCGACCCATCCCCGGTGCACCGGCGGAACGTCGACTGCCTTCGGCTCCGGTTTTGACCCCCGTGGCCTGGTAAACGGCAGGCAGGAACGAGCTGCCAAAGTTCACGCCTTTGGCGTCGCCGAGTGCCACGTAACCTGGCAGGTCAGTGTTTTCGGTGCCCAAACCATACACCGACCAGGCTCCCAGCGACGGCCGAATAAACTGAGCGGTTCCGGTATGAGCCGCCTGTCTGGCAGACGCGTGATTCGGTTGATCGGTATGCATGCCTCGCAGAAGGCACAGTTCGTCTGCCTGCTTGCTCAAATGCGGCAGAAGACTCGAAATCCACAACCCGCTTTCGCCATGCTGGTTGAATTTCCACGGCGAAGCCATCAGCTTGCTGGCTCGACCACCCGCTCCGTCCTTGCCGCCGTTTTTTTGAAGTTGCGGCTTGTAGTCGAATGTGTCGACGTGCGAAGGAGCACCGGTCATCGACAACATGATGACATGTTTTGCTCGAGCGGCGAAGTGCGTTTCTTTCGCGGCGAGGGGATTATCCGTCTGTTCGGCCAGTGCCTGTTCGGTGGCCATCGCCGCAAATGCGAGCGTCCCGAATCCTCCAGCCATAGAGCTTAGTGCTGATCGCCGATTCATAGAGTTTGCCATGATGCTTGCCTTCGTAGTGGAGGCTTCCAGCCGCCATTCTTAAAGGATTGTTTACGTTCGTTTTTTTTTTGAGTTGATGTTGGCGGCTGGAGGCCACCACTACGTTGATTTGTTCTCTATTCGTCCGGAACCCATTTGGCTTGATGCAGATTGTACTGGTCGTTTTGCAGTCCAGCCTTCACCGGATTTGCGGCAATGTATGCCTGAAATGCTTCCAGCTGCTCGAAGTCCCGCACAATATGGTCATAGCTCTGTCGTTGCCAGAACTCTGCCGCACCGCCGATACGCTTGTTGATTTGATTGGCAGTGAAGCTTTTGATCGAATGCAAAATATCTTCCAATTCAAATCCATTTAATGGTCTCATTAAAACGTGAACGTGATTCGGCATCACCACGAAGTCACCCGTTAGAACTCTGCTGTTGTGAAAATGCTGCAGCGCCTTCGCTACCAGACGGCCGATCTCCTGCCGTTTCAATACGCTCGTGCCATGACCAGCATCCAGATGCTTTTCCAGTGTCAGGCCGACTCGCGTTTCGTAGTTTCGCCGAATCTTCGACGGCAGTTTTGCAACATCCGATTTCCACGCGGACGAATCGGGATCGATTCCATGTTGCCGAAGCCATTGGCAGCGTTCCGCCTCCATCTCTCGCAGGACCGGTGCGGGTAGTGAGTCCGCTGGCCGGAACGTCACAAAGTAAGTGCAGCCCTTTTGTCTCCAATGAGGCAGAATCCCATGCTGGTAGACTCTCACGTCACCACGTTCGTCAAAGCCTCGAAATGGAATGCTGTCAGGCATCTGTCATGTAGTGGTGGCTTCCAGCCGCCATTCTTAAAGGATTGTTTACGTTCGTTTTTTTTTGAGTTGACGTTGGCGGCTGGAGGCCACCACTACGTTGATTTGTTCTCTATTCGTCCGGAACCC
>CAYZYB010000092.1:0-10303 GCA_964481505.1 uncultured Planctomycetaceae bacterium
TTGGAGCGGGAACGGGCCTGTTTCTGCAACCATTTTCTGCTGCAGTCGGGCAGCGGGGCAAAGTCTATGCGATCGACATTTCCCCACGTCTGGTCGAACATCTTGACGCACGTGTGGCTGCAGAGAATCTCAGAAATGTGACGGTCGTTCGCAACGATTCGCGATCTCTGCAACTCATGAGCACTCGCCTGGACAAAGCGTTTCTGTGTGACACCTATCACCACTTTGAACATCCGCAGGAAATGCTGGCATCGATCTTCAAATCTCTGAAGCCAGGTGGTGAGCTGTTTGTTGTTGATTTTAACCGAGTGCCCGGCGAATCGCGCGAATGGGTTCTGGATGTCGTACGAGCTGGCAAGCAGGTATTTAAGGCGGAAATTGAGTCGGCTGGGTTTCAATACGTAGAAGAAGTTGCTGTTCCGGGCCTAAAAGAACACTACCTTCTTCGGTTCCGTCGACCGCGACACTAGACGACTCTGCTCGGCAGTAATTCGACGGTCAGCAGGGGGGGTAGTCGCAGAAAATTGCGAAGCTGGAAAGGGTGGCCGCGGTTGGAGCGAGACACGAGCGAAACCCCGGGGTTTCCTTCGCGAGCTCAGTCCAACCCTGGCCACCCATTTCAAATGCAACAATCTGCTACCACATCCGTCAACAAGTGGCGATAGCGGCTTCTTACGTTGGGAACTTTTGTGAAGATCACCAACGCCGGCAACTCAAACGCGAAGACCTACGGAACAGCGTCGCTAACGTCCCTGGTTGTCGCGAGCATGGTTGGCGCTGGCGTCTTCACGACTTCCGGGTTCACGTTGGGAGCCACGGGTTCTCCGGCACGAGTCATGTTGTGCTGGTGTCTTGGTGGAGCGATCGCAATCTGCGGCGCCATCGCGTATGGCCGGCTGGCATCACTTATGCCTGAGTCGGGTGGGGAGTATCTTTTCCTGAGTCGGCAGTTACATCCGGCGGTTGGCTTTCTGGCGGGATGGATCTCACTGACTGCTGGCTTCAGCGGTGCCATTGCGACAGCCGCCGTTGCCTTTGAACGCTACGCGTTGCCGGACGGGATTCGTCCGAACTTCCTTCCTCCCGACGGATTGGCCATTCTTGTCGTCATAACCTGCGGGCTCGCGCATGGAATTCGCGCGAGTGTTGGTAAGCACTTTCAGAATGCGGTCGTCGCGACAAAACTGCTGGCCCTGGCAATCTTCTGTGTGACTGTTTATTCGAACTGGCAGACGCACACATGGCATTGGACACCGACAACGCCACCAACATCAGACGCGTGGGATGCTACTGTTGCCATTGCCACGTCGCTCGTCTGGATTTCGCTAAGCTTTGCGGGATTCAACGCGGCGATCTACGTTGCTTCTGAATCGAATGCGTCGAGCCGATCTGTCCCTCGGGCTTTGTTGCTGGGAACTGTGGCTGTGACTGCCCTGTACCTGCTGCTGAATTTCGTATTCGTGACGTCGGTGCCGATGGAACAGATCGCCTGGCAGGAACCTATCGCTGCGATCGCCGCTCAGGCCATTGGTGGGGACAGTCTGGAATTATTGATGCGGTTTGTGGTGTCTCTTGGACTGCTGTCGTCTGTTCTGGGAATGATCATGGCTGGTCCCCGTGTCTACGCAAAGATGGCGGACGATGGCGTTTTTCCGTCGGCATTTAGCGTCGCGCGCGGCGGCATGCCACGGTCGATATTGCTGCAAACCGGCATTGCTGTAGGCTTGATAGCGTTGCAGCGAATGCTTGTCACAACAGGTTTACTGTCAAGCTCTCTGCTGGGGTTGCTGATTTATCTTGGTACGACCCTGTCGATTTCATCCGCAGTCTGCGTTTCGACGCTGTTCCTTCCTGCAGTACGGAAAAAAATTACAGGGCAACGGTCGTTGATCGTCGACGCCGCAGCAGCCGTTTACGTGACCGCAACGCTTCTGGCAGTCGTCCTCATGATCGCCAACCGTGACTCCGACGGAAATCCACAATGGCCGCAACACCTCAGCGGCGCAGCACTCACCCTGATCACCGGCGGCTTCGCCTGGTTACGCTTTCGCAACCGAAATGGACAACAGCCGTCATCATGACACAGTCGCAAAATGGTGGCTGTCTTCCGACGAATGCAACGCCCGCCGATCAGTGAGCTTCGGTCGACGTTTCGGCGTCTTCCTGAGCTTCCTCGGTCGGGCCGTCATCTTCGTCCTGAATGTAGGTCTTCTCTTTGTAGAGCAGTCCGACTGGAATAAACAGAATCGCGGTCGCCAAAATACACTTCGTCCAGAACCAGAAATATGCGGCACCTTCCAACAATGTTCGACCGCCGATTGCGAAATCACGCGAGAAGGTTGTTTCTGTCCCACTGCCTCGGCCCGCCAGAATCTCCTGCTCAATCTCGGCAACTTTCGATTCGTCACCTTGCGATTTCTGCTCAATGATTCTTCGTTCAAGCCAGTTGAAATAAGGTTCTCCTTCCGGAGCGGCGTTCGGGTCTGCTGGCTGACTGCGGCTGACGGATCCTGTCAAAATCAAATCCCATTGAGTTTCATCGAGCTTGTCGGCTCCTGCAGAAACCAGCATGTAACTGTCTCGTGACTGCAGCTTGTATTGAATCTGATTTCCAAAGGCGTCGGTGGCGGAGTTTAGAGCAGTATTACCGGCTTCTTCCGTAGGAAGGCTCTTGGTGGAATCTTCCCCAGCGCCCGCGAAGAACGCGTCTTCGATGATTTGAGCGGCGGCATCAAACGCAGCTTTGGAAGGCGTATCCAGTCCCGTCATTTCACCGTTGCTGTCGATTGACAATGTCACATCATCATCAGTTCCCAACTTGCCATCGGGCCCTTTTTCTCGAATGACTCGTTCATCCCCGTCCGCTTCAACACTTGCATTCCATTTGTCATTCTTAATCGGCGTGCCAGCAACTGCCTTTGCGACGCCTTCCCCCGCAAGTGATGACACCGACGGCGTCTGGATGTAATTATTCACGACAGCGGTGAACACGTTGCCCAACGATACGGAGGCGAGAAAGACGGCCATCACCACCGACTTCATGGTCTTCGGTGACTGTGTGTAGGCGAATTCCAGGCACGTGATGGACACCATCACTTCAGACGCGGTCAAAACGGCATAAGCCAGGAACTGCCAGGCGATTGACGGTTGGGCCCCTGCATCCACCTTTTCCTGCAGAATCGCCACTATCGCAAACCCACCGGTCATTAAGAACAGACCCAAGCCGATTTTTCGAATCGGAGTTAGCTTAAAGACTTTGTCAATTGCCGGATAAATCAGGAATTGAAAGAGGGGAATCAGCAGTAGAACCAGGATGGGATTTACTGCCTGAATTTGTGAAGGCAACCAGTCTCGCCCCATCCAATTCAGGTTCAGATTTTTCGCCTGCAATACCCACGACGATCCGGTTTGGTCAAACAGTGCCCAAAAAACGGCGACGAACGCAAAGATAATACTCAACTTCAGCAGAGCCGAGATTCCCGTCCAACTGAACGTTTCTTTCAGGAAGCCGGAACCGCCAGGAGGAATATGAATGAAGACATGTCGTCCCATCCAGAAGAGGATTGTCGCCAACGCCATTAACACACCGGGGATTCCGAATGCCCAGTGAGGGCCATAGTGCTGCAACAGCCACGGCGTCAGCAGCGTTGAGACAAACGAACCGGCGTTAATACTGAAGTAGAACCATTGATAGACTTTGCTCAGCAGATGCTTATTGGAACTGCCAAACTGGTCACCCACGTGAGCGGACACGCAAGGCTTAATACCGCCCGACCCAATAGAAATCAGCCACAGCCCAACGACCAGCCACATACTTGCCGTCAGAGGTGGTGTTCCCATCATTGCAAGGGCTCCATGGCCAATGCAGTAGACAATGGATAACCACAGAATCGTCCGATACTTGCCGAACAGCGTATCCGACAACAGTGCACCCAAAATTGGAAACCCGTAAACCAAAGCGGTAAAAGTATGATAACGCTCAGTTGCTTCCGCTGGTGCCATCCCCTGCTCTGTATAGACGCTCCCCATGCGATGCAGAAAATCGACCATAAAGATCGTCAGGATCGACTTCATTCCATAGAAACTAAAACGTTCCGCCGCTTCGTTGCAAATGATATACGGGACACCTTTGGGCATACCGGTGGTGGCAACGGGGGAGCTCAGATATTTCTGGTTGTCTGACATCTGTGTTTCCGAATTTACAGTGAACGCCATCGCCTATTGGCCGCGGCATCGCATCTAAATGGATTGAAAGAGCCGAATCGCCATGAATCAGATGTGGCTCATGGCGGTTCGTTAGTTGATCAAATCGTTCTAGTTTTCTTTCTGTCGTCGCAGCTTCAATGGTCTTTAACTTAAAGGCCAGGCGTCGCCCAATGTCTCTTTCTGAATCGCGGTCAACTGGTCAATGCCACTCTTTGCGAGTGCCAGTTGAGCTTGCAGCGTTTCGAAGTCGAACGGTTCGCCTTCGGCCGTCCCCTGGACCTCAATAAACTTTCCAGAACCAGTCATGATGACGTTCATGTCGACTTCCGCCGTGCTGTCTTCCGGATAGTCCAGATCCAAAACCGGCGTATCATTGACAACCCCGACACTGATCGCTGCAACGCTGTCTTTGATGACCGGCTGAGACAAATCCAGAGTAGCAATCGCTTCACACAAAGCCATGAAGCCGCCCGTCACACTCAGTGTTCGAGTCCCACCGTCGGCCTGCAGAACGTCGCAGTCGATAATGATGGTGTGTTCGCCCAATGCTTCGAAGTCGACCGCCGCACGCAGGCTGCGACCGATGAGCCGCTGGATTTCTGTCGTTCGACCGTCAACGGACTTTCGATCTCGTCGTTTTCGAGGCGATGTGCTTCCCGGCAGCATGTTGTATTCTGCAGTGACCCAGCCTTTCGCAGCATCGCCTTCGTTGCGCGGCATTCGCCATGGCGGAACGCTGTGTTCGACACTGGCGGTACAGAGCACCATCGTATTGCCGGCCGAAATCAAAACACTGGCGTCCGAGGTATGGGTGAAGTGCCGCTGCACAGAAATCGGGCGAATTTGATCAACAGAACGGCCATCATGGCGACTCATGCGTGTTCTTTCACACTGTCAGAATAAAGAGACGAAGACACTTCAGCCCGTGTTTTCTCCGATCCGATGACTCAGTACAACCGTCCGACACATTTCGTCGGTTGCTGGGCGTCGTCGCAGAAAATTGCGAAGTTTTAGAGTGTGGCCAGTGTTGGTGTGAGGTACGAGTGAAACCCCGGGGTTTCCTTTGCCAGCTCAGTCCAATCCCGGCCACCCATTTCAAAGGCAACAACCTGCTACCGAACCCTCAGTCGCTTCCTGTAGGTGCCGTCTGTCGGGCGGTACTTCACGGCTTTTCTGCGACCATGGCCTGCAAAGTCGCTTCAGCAAGAACGATATCTTCCGCCACGGCGCCAGCTTAGAAGAACGCCCTTCGTCTATTGTTCAGACAGAATATTTCCCGCCAGCAGGCGAATGTCGGCTGCCTTGCTGTCGTCGCTCAGTTTCTGCAAAACCGGACGAAGTGTTTCGCGTTCATCATCGGACAGCTTTTCGTTCCACAGCATTCCGATGGCGTGCAGACAGGTGCCCAGCAGCTTCGGCTGTTCGAACTGGATATAGCTGAGTGCCTTTTGTTGAGCTTCTGCGTCCAGTTTTTCAAATTCAGCCTGGTCGATTTCGACCGTACCTTCCTGCAACAGCTGCGTCATTACCTTTACGCCATCCGTTCGACCGCTGCGAGCAAAACCTACTGCCGCGTTCGCTCGCGCCATGGCGTCGCCGTCGAGCAGCAGGACCTTCAACACCTTCATCGCGTCGTCACCACTAATCAGTCCGGTGACGAAAGCCGAAAGGTGTCGTACAGACGGATCTTCGTCCTGAGCCGACAGCTTCAACTGTTTCCAGACATTTTCATCTGACAAACTCGGTCCGCTGAGTGGCTGGTCCAGCATGTAAATCACGTCGCCGTTGGCCAGTTTATTCTGAACGGTCGATTCCAACGCTTCCGCTTGTTTAGAAAACTCGCGTCCCGCAATCATCGCCAGCGCCATCAGGCCGCTCTTACGAACCTCAACATTCCTGTCAGCCGACACCGCATTGGCAAGCGCTGGCAAAACAACATCATCAACATCCAGTGAGCCCAGAGTGCGCGCAAGAAATTCCTGATGCTTGATGTCATCTTCGAGTGTGGAATTGGAATCCAGCGACTCTTTCAACAACCCCGCCAGCGCCGTGGCGACCTCAGGCTGTTTGGCAAGCGGAGTTCCATTTTCGTCGGGGCGAATCTGTTGGTTGCGTAACACCTGAGCCAGCCCGAGGGCAGCTCGCCAGCGACGATGTTCGTTGCTGCTACCGAGTTCCGCCGTAAGTTGTTTCCAGTCAGTCTCCTGATCGGCCAGTTTTCCGAACAGAGCCCAAACACCAATCACCGCAGCCACGATCAGTGCCGGTATCAGAAACAGCTGAACAATATATCCAGCTGACGGCGGTTCCACCGGTGGAAGTTCTTCGGGCCGCAACTCCCCCGGTGAAGGTGGTGGAGCCTGAGCCGAAGCTGGATCTGTTGAATCAGTCATGGGGTGTCTCGAAAGCGAAAACCTGGCACGGCACGTGATGGGACGCCGATTCTATGCCGCTGTGGGAGCTCAGACAGGTGCAGACCCCGTCATAAGCACATTTTCCCACCGATAAAGCCGCCGCTTCTGATAGTCAGAAAATGTCCGCAGAATTCCCGCTTCCTCGCTGATCGTTATGCAACTGTGGCCCGCAGGTCACTTCGTCCGAAACGTATCGCTGGCAACGACCGCTTCGAGAATCGATCGGAAACCGTAGTTTTTGCTTTCTGTCGACTTTACGATGGCGTCAATCGCATCACGATCAGCGAACCCGCAACGTGCCCCGGTTCCGTAAGTCAGCAGTTGGCGAGCCACATTCGCGGCCAGCGGCGCTTTGTCACGCAGGACCAGTTTTTGAAATTCCTCGACTGTCCGAAACTGCTTCCCATCCATGAATTCGTAAGAAGGGTCGACTTCCAGGCCGCGCGCCTTTCGCCCTTTCACCTTTGCCGGGTAACGATCTCGCCACTGCCCGGCAGGATCAAAGTTCTCCAGCGCGAATCCCGGCGGATCGATCTTTAAGTGACACGAAGCGCACGCAGAATCGGATTTGTGCTTTTCCAGCATTTCGCGAATCGTCGTCGCGCCGCGAATATCCGGTTCAATGGCCGGGACACTATCCGGCGGCGGAGGTATTTCTTCGCCCAGCAGGCGTTCCGAAACCCAAACCCCACGTAACACAGGTGACGTCGTCGTGCCATTCGCGGTAACTTTCAGAATCGCTCCCTGAGTCAACAGGCCGCCGCGTTTGTGTTCATCTCGAAGTTGAACCTTCCGTAAAAAATCGCCCGACACGTTTGCAATGTCGTAGTACCGCGCAAGTCGACTGTTGAGGAAGGTGAAATTGGAATCGATCAGATTGCTGACGCTGAGATTACGGTCCAGCATTTCCTGGAGAAACGCGTGCGTTTCATTCAGCATAGATTCCTGAACAACGACGTCGAACTCGCCATACAGTCTCCGGTCCGGTTCTGTAAAATCGATTTCACTCAGGTCCAGCCACTGATGTGCAAAGTCCTTCACAAATCTGCGGCCGCGCGGATCTTTGAGCATCCTTCCGACCTGCCGCTTCAAGACCTCCGGCTTTCGAAGTTCTCCGGACTTCGCGGCCCACGTCAACTTCCCGTCGGGCATGGTGTTCCACAACAGATAGCTCAATCGAGCAGCGAGCGCGAAGTCGTCTAACTCGCCAGGTTCTTCCTGCAGATGCAGAAACCTCGGCGAACACAAAATCGCTCGATAGCCCGCTCGCACGGCCTGCAACAGTGGCACTTTCCGATTCAGATTCTCCGTAACGAGTGCGACATAGGGGGCGATCGTGTCTTCGTCAATCGGTCGACGAAACGCTCGATTGGCAAACTGTCGAATCAATCGAGCTCCGTCTTTTCGCGGTTCGTCGGACAGCAGGCGAAGCTTTCGAGTTTTCTTATTCCAGTCGACCTTTAGTTCACCAAAGAGCTGTTTGCGAATCGTGGCGTTGTTCGGCCCCTTGTGAATGCGTTCCAACTCCATTCCGTGGATCGCGATTCCAACAACTTTCTGCGGCGTCCCTTCTCCTGAACCGACCTGACCGCCCTCAAACCTGGCCAGCTTTAACGTGCGATCACTGGGACGAACTTCAAACATATGCCCCTTCGGCAGCCACGCCTCGAAAGTCCACGACCGCCTCTTTTTTGAAGCTTCGAATCCACCTCCCCAGGTGAACAGCGGAGCACTGGATACACATTGCCCGACTCGCACAGTAGACCAAACGCCATGCTTCTCCGGAACGTTCAAGCCGGAAACATCCAGCTTCATTCGATACCAACCGTCCACACGTGCAGTTGTTACCGGCAGACGTCCGTAGAAAGTCGTGCTCGTATGCCAGACCACAGCCGCTCCATCCAGCATCTCCGGTTCACGGCAGCGGCGATCCGGATCTCTTCGAGCGATGTCCTTTGGCAGAAGATCCTTCTTCCATTCATCGATTTTGCTGGTGGCACGACGGAAGGCTTCGTCGAGAGCGGTATCTACGACAGCAAGGTGCGTCTGCAGCTGAAAGTGAGAAATCGATTGCCCTTCGGCGACGGTGTTGTAGCCGTGAGTCCGCGGTTCGTCCGGCATGTGGCTGGCAAGTGGGATGTCGATTCCCAGCAAATCCTGCAGCGTCCTCTCCAGTTGCAGGTTCGTTAGCCGCCGCGCTCGCACGCGCCCCAGCGTTTCGTATTCTATTTGTTGATGACTCTTAAGCTGCTGTGACGTGTCGTGCAGGAATTTCTTCAGCTCTGTAGCCTTCGGACGTTCGCTGTCTGCCGGCGGCATTTCGCCGTTTTCGACTCGATCGAAAACTCTGACCCAATCTTCAAATGAGTCGCCTGTCAGTTCGCTCGGCAGCGCAGAAATATCCAGGCTGGCTTCGGCTGCAGATCCCGTGTGACAGTCAAAGCAATGTGTCTTCAGAAACTTTGCCGTGCTGGTTGAAATACCCGCTGCTGAAACAACAGAACCGGCACCTAGAAGTATCAGGCAGGAAAGGCCACGGATGGTCATGGAATCGAAGCAATAGAATAGAGAGGAAGGCAAAATTCAGGCGGGGTGGAATTGTACACGGGCCATATTCACCAGGGGAAGGAAAAGTCGTGTCGAAGCAGGCATTGAACGCGAACAGCAGCAAAGAACCGGGCACCTCAACTTGAAACCCCCACATATTCCTGGCATTATCATCGGCAAGCCTCTCGGATTCCAACTTCTCCCAAAGATCTCCTCTTATGCGCACCTGCTTTTTCCTGCTGCTTTGCTGTGTAGCAAATGTCCTGAATGCCGCCGACCGGCCGAATATCGTCTGGATCAGCGTCGAAGATATCAGCTCACACCTGGGTTGCTACGGCGACCGAAACGCGACCACACCGAATCTCGACAACTTCGCAAAACAGGGCGTCCGATACACGCAGGCGTTCACCTGTCACGGAGTGTGTGCTCCCAGCCGAACGGGAATCATCACCGGCATGTATCCCATAAGTCTCGGCGCAAATCACATGCGCTGCAGTGCCGCCATTCCGGACCATGTGCAGGGTTTCCCGGTGTACCTCAGAGAGACCGGATACTACTGCACCAACAATTCGAAAGAAGACTACAACTTCGGCCGTGGCAAAAAATCAGCTGACATCTGGGACGAATCGTCAAAGACCGCGCACTGGAAAAATCGTCCGGAGAAAAACCAGCCGTTCTTCGCCGTCTTTAATCTCACCATCACACACGAAAGCAAAATCTGGCCCAAAGGATGGGAGAAGATTGTCAAAAACGTTCCACCCGACCAGCTTCACGCGGCAGATCGCATCAAGGTTCCGGCGTTGTATCCGGAAACAACGGCCGTCAAAGAAGCGCATGCACGCCTGCTGGACATCATCATGGTGATGGACCAAAAGGTTGGAGAGTATCTGCAGGAAATTGAAGACGCCGGCCTGGCAGAAGACACGATCGTAATCTTCTGGTCCGATCACGGAAACGGTTTCCCTCGCGCCAAACGCTGGATCTACGACAGCGGCACGCTTGTCCCAATGATCGCTCGCATTCCGGAACAATGGCGAACAGACGACCAGGGCAAACCCGGTTCTGTTGACGAACAGCTCATCAACCTCATCGATCTCGGTCCCACAACACTTAACCTGGTTGGCATTGATGTTCCG
>CAYZYB010000093.1:0-10283 GCA_964481505.1 uncultured Planctomycetaceae bacterium
GCCTGTGACAGGCAAAGACGGCGAGCGGTTGCCTTTGGCGGCAACACGGGCATATTTCTTCAACCACATCCTCAGACCGAGCGCTTGTATCGGCGGGAAATTGATTCAACGATTCGCGACGTGTCTGACTTCTCGCTTTCATGTGACGGTCAATTCTTAGCAGTATTGCACAGGCCGGGGAATATTTCACTGTGGCGAACGGCCGATTTTTCGTACGCCGATGGGTTAGTCGTCCATCCCGATTCTGTTTTCCTGCCGGGAATTCAACTGTCAATTGCGTTCGATGAAGAAGATCTGTCCCTATGGATATTCGTTTATACAGAAAACGCTTCCGATCGGATTCTGCACGATTCGAAGAGCGAAATCCTGAATGTCAGGATAAATAGCAGCGCCATGTTCGGACCATCTCGTTGATGGGACAAAACGAAACTAAGAATCCGTTCCAACCCATCGGCGTCCCGTGGCCCAACTGCCATGCTCAGCTCGAACAATAGTTGCCGACAACTCCGGCCACCGTAGTAGGTCCAACTGGTCCAAGAAATGCGTTGACGGTACGTAGCTGGCGCACTGTCGGCTTTCTGCGAGTGAATTCTTTGTCATCGAATTCCGCTCGGCATGGTCATCGTTCAATCAGCTGCCACAGTTCTTCCGTGAGGTGCTCTGGCTGGCGGTTGGCAAACATCCCGTCGAACATCTTGGATGAAATTCCGAGTCGAACGTCCAGGCGTTGTTCGTTGAGACGCCACAGCAATTCTCGGAAGCCGGCTTCGCCCTCTTCGTCGCAATCGGGGAGCAGCAGCACTCGGTTGTTGGCGGCGGTGCCGGCGTATCGAGTGATTCTGGCGATCTGCTGGTCGGTGGCCTTGTTGCTGCAGAGGCCGACGGCGGCGACTTTGAGAACGTCCATGCGGAGGACGTCGTTTTGGCCTTCGACTACCACCAGCCCGTGCTGATACAGGGATTCACGAATGTAGTCGTGCTGCATTCGGGTGGCGTGGCCGCCGTAGAGTTCGGCTCCTCGATGAAAGCCGCTGACGTAACGGTGTTTGGCAGGTTTCTTGCCGTCCGGGCAACCGTCGCGAACCCAGCGAGCGTGTTTCTCCTCAAAGGAAAGATTGCGGCCCGAGTAACTCACGACCTCGCCGCGTTCATCGCGGTGCGTGTAGACCAGATACTTGTTGCGGAACAACGATCGACCGTTGCCAGGGATCCAGCCAACTCCCCATTCCAGCAGTAGTTCGGCGGTCATCCAACGCCGGCTGCGAATGTACTGGGCAGCTTCCGGACTCATCTCCGCCGTGTCCGTGACCAGATCTTCGTGCAGGTCGGCGAGGGCTCGGGCTGCTTCCTTTTCGTGTTTTCGCAGCGGCGTGTTCACCTTCGTCTCCGGTTGAGCGGCTGACGGCGTCCCCGATTCGCTTTCTTTGAGGTGACCGTCTGAATTCGGATTCGGCTCAACACCCTGCGCGATGTCTCTCAACGTGGCGACCGCGTCTTTGAACTCCTGACCACGCAACCTGCCGCCGGTTGGTGGGCAACGCTTCTCCAGCCCGTGCAGTAGTGTCAACAGATTGCCGCGAACGCCACAACAGTGGGAGTAAACTCGTTTGGCACTATCCAGGGCCACTGTCAGGTTGCCGTACTTCGAATTGGCACATGATTCGTTGAAGATGCAATTCGTACGATATTCTTTCGCGTGGTCGTCAGGCAGAGGCAGTCCATAATGCTGCAGAACGCTGGCGAGCGGCGTCTTTTCGATTAGCTCATCCACATCGGACTGATAACGACCGCGAGATGACGAGCGTGGTTTTGAGTTCATTGAGCAAGGGGAATTTGTCATGGGCAATGGTACGCTGGTGACTCTCATATGGCAAAAACTTTAAGCCTCAGAATTGGCCCCCGCGATACTGAACTGCTGCAGAACCTTGATCGCTGCCCGTTGACAGCCGAACAGTTGTTCCAGCTTTCCAGAGCATCCGGACAGCCGTTCGCCAACCTTGCGGATCTGCGACGGCGGTTGAGACAACTGAAAAAAGCTCGGCTGGTCAATTGCTGGCCGTATGCCATTGCCACGACCGGGCGGTCACCACTGTATTTCAAGCTAACACGTGATGGCTTCCGGTTTCTATACGGCGAAGATCATTCACTGCCGCGCCGACGCCACTTCGAAGCCATCAACCCTGGTCATCATCATCACACGTTGGCGTTATCGAAGCTTCTTGTGCATCTGTGTACGAATGCAGCGAAACACGGCCACGTGGTTGAACAATATGCTCGGGAAAACAGCGTGAAGCTGCGGGCCGAGCCATTCACGATCTATCCCGACGGAGCTTTCGTGCTGCGTCGAAGCGATGGCAAGAGCTTTCCGTTCTGTATTGAACTCGATAACGGCACGGAACGAGTTCGTTCTAAACAGGACGTGGAAAGCATCGAACGCAAGCTGCGAGCCTACGACGCCCATCAATCGCAGTTCGCAACGTTCGATGCTGACCGGTATTTGGTGTTGTTGGTAACGACTCGCAGTAAGCAGCGACTGGACAACATGTTGAACCTCGCGAGCAGCATCATGCAGCAACCTCAGCGGACCGTCTTCATGGGAGCCAACCTCGACGACCTGCTGACGGTCGATCCATTTGAAACTGCGGCGTTCGTTGATCATCGGCATCTTCAGCGAACGCTGATTCCGAGAGCCACGAAAACGAAAAGCCGTCAATCTATTCAACACAAGCCAGTAGTCGCGCTATAGTAGAACCCCGTCGGCAGACCGCTCGACCCGCGACCGTTCGTCCACGCACGAACAACCGGTCTCTCAAGCCAAACAACCGCCACTGTTGCCGAGTGCTGGTGGCCCCGCCTCGTCAGCCCTGGCGGTATCGACTCCAACCCCGTCGACAGTTCCGAGAGCCGGTCCTCTGCAAATCGAAACAGGTCACTTCGGGCCGCTCCCGAAGTGGCAACGCTGTATTGGTTCAGGCCGAAGGGAGCGGAAACGCCATGTCGGCTCGTCGCCTCATGTACTTCAGAATTCTGACACCCGTCGGCAACGATCGAGGCCCCGCATTTACGGAAGCCATGTTGAAAACACTTCACGCCGCAGATCACGATCGCCACAGCGTCACGTTTCGAATCGATTCTCACAAAGGTGTCACGTCATTAGGCATCGAGGTTCCTCCGGAGTTGAAGTCCGTCGTTCTACACGAACTCCAGGATTCCTATCCCGGCCTGGAAGTCACGAAAGCACCGAGTCCCGCAAACACCGCTCATGAATGGACAACTGAATTACGAAAACACCCCGATGTTTTTTCACTGCGTTCGTTCGAAACGTTTACCGATGAAACACACCGCAGTGAATTTGCTGATCCCCTTTCCGGAGTTCTCACGTCTCTGCAGTCCGGTCGTTCGGGACGTCTTAGCTTCAGCATGGAATTGAATGTCAGCCCGGCCACACGAAAACACCTTCGTTCCGCCAACCGCATCCGCAAAACGCTCAACGGCCGTTTCCGATCAGAAATTGCAAAGGCGATTTACCTGAGGCTGGCAACGAGTCACAGTTGGCTCAGCCGAATTCTTGCCGGAATGATCGCACCGATGATCCTTCGCAAATCAGAAGATGCCAGAAACGTCCCGGAAACCAACCGTGACGAGGTTTTTGAATGCCGTCTGGTACTGCGGGCCGTTGCAACAGAGAACGCGGCTCAGATCGCCACCAAACGTCTTGCGGAAATTGGTGGTGCGTTGGCCCGGTTCAACGCCGACGCAAAGCTTGTCTGCCGCAGACATCGATATCGCCGCGGCTTCCTGCTCTCAACTTCGGAGTTGGCAGCACTCTGGCACCCACCAACGGCCTCTGTAGATTCTGTCGCGCGAGTTCAGCGGCCGACCTTCCGAGAACTCGAGCCACCAACCGCTCTGGCGTCAACAAAACGCGACCTGCAAAGCACGGTTCTTGGTCGAGTCTGCTTTCGAGCTCAGCGAGATCTTGCATCGTGCACGATGGATGATCTTCGCCGCCACCTGATTGCGATTGGACGTACGGGCTGCGGGAAGTCGACGTTCCTGCTAAACATGGTCATTCAGCAGATGCAGTCCGGCCGAAGCTGCGTATTGGTCGATCCGCACGGCCAACTGGCCGAAGAAGTTCTCGACTTCGTCCCGAGGAAGCGAACGAACGACGTCATTTACTTCAACGCCGCGGATCGCGTCGCGCCGGTAGGTTTCAACCCGATGCTCGGACCGCCCGGCACACCCAGCGAATTGATCGCTGACGGTGTACTGACCGCCTTCAAGAATGTATTCGGTCTCGAAGCTGGCTCAGCCCCACGACTCCTCCACATCTTTCGCAACTGCCTGCTTTCCCTGGTCGGAACGCCTCACGCATCGCTGGCGAATGTGCAACACCTGCTGATCGACGCACCATTTCGAAAGTCTGTGATCGCTGCCGTCACAAACGAGGCCGTGCGAAATTTCTGGCTCTCCGAATTCAATCGATGGAACGATCGAGACCGCACACAGTATCTCGCCAGTCTGCAGAACAAACTCGGAGCATTCCTCGTCAACGAACAACTTGGCCGAATCTTCGACGCGGACCGGAAAGGAATCCAACTGCGCCAGATCATGGATAACTCAAAAATCCTGATCTGCAATCTCTCGAAAGGCACCTGCGGACACGACGCTTCCACGCTGCTCGGTTCTCTGTTGCTGTCCAGCCTGCACGTTGCCGCCATGAGTCGAGCCAACATCCCCGAATCCGAACGCGCCGATTGCGTGGTGGTCGTCGATGAATTCCATTCTTATCTTGCAGACGGCAACACGACAATGGCCGATGCTTTGGCGGAGTCGCGAAAATACCGGACCAGCTATGCTCTTAGTACACAGATGCTGGCAGGCCAACTCGATCCCGCCACACTCGCTGGAGTCCTCGGCAACTGCGGCTCAACGCTCTGCATGACTGTCGGCCCCCGAGACGCTCAAACGCTCGCCGAACTCCTCGGCCACGGCCTGGCTCCCAATGACCTCATGCAAATCCCCAAGTACCACGCCTACCTCCGCCTCCTCATCCACGGAGCCCCGCACACGTTTTCAGTCACTACCCTGCCATCACCAACCAATAGTCCCCGCCAAGCCAAAACTGTCCGTCGTGCCTCGCAACAAGAATACGGAAACCAGACTCTCTGACAGAAATGGGCTGCAGCCCATTTCAGCATTTTGGTTGTCGCTTCGTGCATTGAGTCGATAAATCGTCGTGCGTCAAATCTTCTCGGGCCATGTGGCAAGCGATGGCGATCTCCACACCGATGGCGACCAAAAAAACGATGCGTCGACGAACATCGGCTGGACGTACTTCTCGTCATGTCATCGACAATGCTCGACTGCATCTTCACCATCCGCCAGCAGGCAAATCTTACGGAAGAAGAATGGACGATGATTGCCTGAAGAGACCGCTTCAGTAGTCTCGTTCCCCCCCCCAGTCGATCCTTCCGTCGACCCATCGATAGGTTTCGTAGTGCTCGGGAGTGTCACTCAAAACAGTCGCTCTTTCCCAGATCAATCGACGCGTGGCGAGCGGGACGCTCTAGTCCTTGCCAGCGATCAATTGGATTGGATCCGACGTAGCCTCTTCGAATCTGATTGCGAAACCGTTAGTCAGACTGTTTCCTGGCTGCACGCCTCCGCGCCGCGCCCTTCTTCTTCGCGTTCTTCGTGAGTTCACTTGGTGTCAGGCGTTCGCCTGGAACCTTAATGAAGACCAGCACGCGGGGAGTCGCTTCCCCTTGGCGGTTGACTTCAACCGTTTTCACTAGGGACGAAATGTGAGGAGTGCCAGCTTCCGTTGTAGTCTGATCAAGGACTAGTACGAACCCAAGCCGGCCGCTGACGTTTTGATAATCGGAACCCTGAGCAGAGTACTCATCGACAAGACTCTCGAATGAGGCATTTCGTTGTTCGCGTTTGACTTCTGTCACAATACGCTCGGTTTCCAGCTGGAAAAGCACGTCTGCTCGCCCCGACGAAACGTTCGTAACCTCGACTCCCGTTCCGCCTACGTTTGAGGACATCAAGTTCTGGTAGTCCTCCTGCAACGCGCTCTCTTTGGCTTTTTTTCCGCCCGCAACCTTGAACAGGTAGGCCACGCTTGGCGCGTCGCCCTTTGTCATTTCGAGTCGACTGTGCAGAAACCTGACGCTCCAAAGCAGTATCGTGTTGAACAGCTTCCGATAGACGTTTTTGTCATAATCGGGATGGTCGCGGACAAGCGTCAAACAGTTCGTGATGATCTCTTCTTGGTTGTCTGTCAGGTTACGTAAAGATAGGGATTGTGAATCCCGGATAACATCAACCAGCAGTGACTTGTTGTTTAGCTCTGATCCAAGCACGAAGCGCTCCAACGTGGAGCTAGTCGTGGTTTCCGAGTGTGTTTGAGTAGAGACAAGACGATCGACCTCGTCAGCCAGCGACTGAATCACACCTCTCACCTCATGATCTGCGTTACGACGCAACCACTCCCTGACCACGCAGCCGAGTGACTCATTGGCAGCGATCGTGAGACAGATCCTTGGTCGAACGAGTTGTTCCAGGCCCCCAGCAGCGTTTCGACCGAGCAGAGTCTTGCTCGCAGACCACGCTGAGGCCAAGGACCCCTCTATCAAGGCAGCTGGTTCGTACCAAGCCGGCTGCAAGAGGTCATCGCTGAGGCTGAGCAGTTTCGTCGACAGATCCTCCCAGTGGAGTAACTCTCTAGTCTGATCGCTGAGCCACCTTGGATCGCTGTCCGTGCGATGCCACGCACGAAGCAGGATTACTAGTTCACGCATCTGTTGCGAGACAGATCGCAGATCGACAGTGCGTGCGTTGCGAAAGTCGTTCAAAGTCCGAAGACAAAGGCTGTAGATCGCCGCGTCACACCTGTCAGGGTTCGCGGCGAGAGATTTATCAAACCAAAACCGTGCATCGTGAAAGGCGTGGCTTGCCACTTGGCCATCGGTTGATCCAAGTGCATCCGCAACTTTGCAACACCCAAGCTCAAACCCAACCTGGTCTTGGGCGGTGGGAATGTTCGCGAGTTGGGCAAGCTTCTGAAACAGTTCAAGGCTCGGCCAATTCGCGTAAAGCACGCCGAGGATTTTTGCGACACTCCGGACTAGCATGGAATCGCCACCACAGTCCAGATCCAAGAGCGTAGCGATCAAGGCAAACCGGGCCGTTGGCTCGCGAATCGAGAATCGTAGTGCGCCGTCGAGCGCCGCTGACTTAGCTGGCCCGTTCGCAGCAGGGTTGGTAGCCGTTTTCAACAGAATTTTCGCGAGGCTCCCGGTATGCTCGGCAGGTGCTACATCCAACAGGTCCACCACTTCCATCAGCACTGGCCCATCCATACACGCCGGGAGAGCCTTGGTGGTAAAGTCCCACGTAATCGGGTCTTCTTTGGCAAGTAACAGTCGGATGAACTCCGGAAGTAGAGGGGAGGAAGCGATTGTCTCTACTGCTTCCGCTATCTTGTCTGCCGATCCAAAGTGAGCTGTGGTGGGCTGTGCTCCCGACTCCAGCAACTGGATCATCCGTTGTTCAATCTCACTCGGCTGGATCACCAGACAGGGTCTCCATCCCGGGCGCGTAGTGTGTGGGCAGCTGGCAGGTGGTTGAGCACCGCAGGAGAAGCTGTGGATGCTACGACGATTTGCAGGAATGGAAATTCCTTCGCGATTCCCGCCAGCCCAGAGATCAACTCATCAAGATCCTTCAGCACCAATTCGTTGTTTCCGGGCGAGTCGATGAACAAGATGCCGGGGTACCGACCATACTGCTGCTCTTCTCCAACCTGAATCAAAGCGAGGATCGTGGCAACTTTCAGTCGGAGCTTCTCCCCATCAGTCACCTTGCTGTAACTCGTGCTCTCGCCACCCTTCACGAGCGAGAGGTTCAGATTTGCTCGAAGCGTTGCCTCAGTGAGCTGTGACATCCCGAATCGATTAGCGTACTTCACAATCTGCTTTGAGACATGTCCGAGTAGCTCTTCTCGGAGCGGCTTCAAGAGCTTCGCGGTTTCCAAGACCGCTGCGGCCAACACTCGTTCGGTTTCACTCGGTGTATCATCTATTAGCGTCTGGCGTTCGATTTCGTCTAAACGGGCCGTAAGAATTTCGACCTCGTTCAGGAGGCGATTGTGCTCACTTGCCTCGGTCAGATCCGTAGAAAGGCGCTGGATTTTCTCTTCAAGCTGAGCTGACTGCTGTTCGATCTTATTCTTGGCCTTCTCAAGGTCGCGGACAGCTTTTCGTGCCGCTGTCCGCGATTTTCTTGAAGCCTTCAAGCTCGCTTCGAGCCGCTTCTTGATCGCGGTGGCGTCCTCATCGGAAGTGACCTTCTTGCCGCATACAGAACAGTTGTTGGTCTCCGCTTCAGCACGGCGACGCTGTTCTGAAATGGCTTTGTCGCACCGCGGGCAGCATTTTGGATCGAGTGCCCGAAAGACAGCATTGGCCGCGCTTGCATCAACATGCTGCTGGAGTTGTCGCTTGTCTTCCAGGTAGGCCGACTCACTTCCACTCTCGGTTTGCTGTGCTCCACCGATCTGCTTTAGCACGGAAAGCCGTCCCTCCATCAGGCTCGCAAGTTGCTTGGTGGCTTCCTCGATCTTGGCCTTCAAATCCTGTGGCTTGTTGAGTTTGGCAACAGCCCGTTTGCGCTCTTCCAACTGCGATCGTAGTTCCTCAGCTCGAGTCCGCGTTCTATCGGCGTTCTCGTCATCGAGCCTTTGCTTCTCCTCGGCCTCGTATGCGTAGTTCTTGAGTGCGGCACTAGCAACGGCGTGCGTTGGAGCCCAAGGGACGCCAAGGTATAGCTGTAATAGTTGCGGCAAGACGCCACTGGCTGGAGGAAGCTCACCCAACAGCGTTGTGTAGTTTGTGCCGATGAACATGGCTCCAGAGACCGCTTGCCAATCATGCAACCTTGTCGTGCCGGCAACTGTGACCGGGAGAGCGCTTACTCCGAGCTGCTGCATGAAGAACTCGGACATTGAGTTGGCGAATTCGTCCTCGCCAACAAACGCTGCGACCCTTCTCTTCTTTTGGCCTCGCAAGCGATCCAATCTTCCCTGGACTTCATCTTCCTTCTTCACCGAAATCCGGTACTCAGCATCGTCAAGTCGGAACTCAAGTGATGCAGATTGAATCCAACCGTGGACATCGTCTTGAAGAACACTGGCTCGTCCTCGCAGAAGCCACCGAACCACGTCAAAAACAGAGGTCTTCCCACGCAAATTCTCGTCGGAGATCACTCCCCAAAGCCCCTCTTTGAGCGACCACTCAAAGTTAAAAGGGCCCGCGTTCTCGACGTCAACTTTCTCGCCGGCGAACTGGACACACGTAATCAGGAGCCTTTTCGGGGCTGCGCCTACGGGGCTGGCAACGATCCGAGACCTGGCAAGCACATCTTTCACAACGGAAGAGTCCAGTTCAGCCTTCGTGGCTATAGACTCAAGCCAAGTTCGTTTCTCGGAGGACTTTGTCATATTTTCTAACCCGCTGCCTTGGCGTTGTACCCTGCGAGCCGCTCCCTTACGCGCTCTGTTACCGCTGGAATTACTCCCCCGAGTTGAGTCTCTGCATACTCGATTCTCTGGTATTGCCGCTTCTTTAGTTCTGCGCCTTTTCTCTTGGCTGCAACTTCAGCGACCAAGGCGGCTCTTTCTGGGTACCACGACAACCCTGGATAGTGTTTTGTTATGTCTTTGCCCAAAATCACTGCGTCGGGTAAGAGGTAGAAGTTTGTTTCACTGACCGTGGAGACGGTCTTCCGCCCGTCGATGCGGATCAACCCGCGACTGACCAGAATCGCCAGAGCATCATCGATCCGTTCATACGCTCCGAATCGATAGCGGATCATTGGAAACCGCCTGATGGATGGTTCATTGTCCTCGAAGATCTTCGTCGCGAGAGTCAAGTAGCGCTGTTCGTGCGTAGCGTCGAATAGATCCAGTAACTCGTCTGCGAAGTAATCAGGATTCCGTATCCAAAAATCAAAGGCGTACAGTCTGGTGTTGCCTTTGAACACACGTTCGCAGCCATCCGCACCAGGCTTTCGCTCTTCAGCGCCAGCCAAGAAGATGTAGAGAATGCGCAAAGCGTCCTGATGGGGAGTTCGTTGTGTCATAAAAAATCCTCTTTGCTCTCCAAGCTGTTGTGGATGATACCTAATGGGTTCTGCCAAGTCTTTCCAAGCATACTGAAATCCAGGGCCGCCCTCTTTTACAAGATGCCGAGTTTGGCGAGGAGGCATGGGAC
>CAYZYB010000094.1:0-10233 GCA_964481505.1 uncultured Planctomycetaceae bacterium
GTACGATCATGTATCGATGATCAGGCAATGGAACCCCGACAGTTCTTCTCTCAGCCTCTCGACTTCAAGACTGTGCTCGACGAATCTATTGAGTAGCAGTGCGCCAATGTAGCCATCATCGCTCCGCGTAATGAGCGTCGCTGAATAATCGTTCGATTTACCTTCCCGTGATGCCCGGACGAATGGGCAGCGAATGTGAGAGGGTCGGGAGTCTTTTTCGGGTGGAAGTCGTTGCCAACAGAGCAGTCGCTGGTCCGAAAAAGACTCCCGACCCTTTGCCTTCACACAATTGCAGTTTACCTGTAAATGCTGGACACTCAGCACACTGTAATTGGCGACGCCGCAACTGACTGATCGCCATCTCTTTCCGGCTTCAATCATGAGCTATCTCAATTACTCTTCAGTACCGCTGCTTCAAGCGATTGGAATACTCGCCGCAGATCCGAACGTGGCGATTTCGCAGTTGTCTCCAATCCGCGAAAATGACAGCGTGCCGTTGCTTGATCGAGACAACTGTCTTCGCCTCCTTACTCTCTATACCAGTTCTACTGGCATCCACGATGGTTCCGACGGATGCGAAACACCTGACAACTGGAGCACTCGCACGGGGTTGCCGCTGCAGTTTCTCGAAAAGGACTCTGGATTTGGCAAAGAACCGCTCAGTCATCTGTGGACGGCCTGCTATCTGGTTGAGTGTAGTGATCGGCACTTCCTGCACACGGCACACGGAATTCGATCGTCGGGAGAATGGTCGCTGATCCGATATCTTGCACGACAGTTTCTTTCACTCAACAACGTGCCACCATGCGAAGTACTACCGAGCATCGATGAACTCTGGGTGACGTTGGGTCGAGATACCATCGAGATTCCGGAACCGTATGAGCGCTATCCAAATGCACACCGTTGTTAGCCGATGGAATGAATCGAGGTAGTCAGTATCAATAAGGTCTTTGCGTCGAAACCAGTTCTACTTAAATCAAAGGAGCATTCAGCCAATGACAAATCACGACGTGAAATGCAGCAAATGCGGACATCGGTATACCTGCGGTGTCTCTCATACACTTGGAGAGAATGGCCAGGGATACGGAGTGGTAGCTGAGTGTCCAAAATGTAAGGCATTCAACGGAGACATCGGCGTTTCGTTTACATGGACGGAAGAACGCGAAAAGGAATGGAAGCAAGCGGATTGAGGCCAGGGATGCGCCAGAGTCTGGCCAGACTTTTGGTGTTACGGATCGTGCCGCATTGCGTTCCGGTCGTGTCGTCAAGAGATGACGAGCGACTCGACAAACGAAACGGCCACGACAACAATTTGGCTGACAGAAAAGAACGACCCGCTCGCAGTTTCGCGGCGTCCCCACAATCTTCGAAGGCAGGTTTCAGATGCAATATATCGCCCTGATTCATAAGAACTCAGATTCAACGCCGACGCCTGACGATTGGGTTCGCTTTGTCGATGCTGCAAAAGCAACGGGCATGTTCAAAGGCGGTAGTGAAATCGGTGTGCGATATGCTGTCGGGGCGAAGCCGGTTTCTGACATCACGCGAACGGTGGGCGGTTTCATGCGTTTTGATTCGGATGATCTGGAGTGTTTGCAGGCATTGCTTCGCGACCATCCTGTGATCAAACATGGAGGAACGATCGAATTGTGCGAAATGCCTAAGTCGTAAAATCGCAGAGCGGGCGATATCCTGAGTAGTGACATCGAAGTGCTATCCTGTGCGGCCAGACTTTTCAGGGGCGATCCAATGCTTGAACAAATCCTTCTGCTGGCTCAAAACTCGGCTCGGTACAACCGAGGTCTGCTGTTTTTTAAAGGAGGCCTGACGCTCACCGGTATCGCGATTATCGGCATGGGGTTCTCTTTAGCGTTTTCGAAGCCGAAAGATAACGAACCGCCCACATCGCCGATTGCGAAATGGCTTGCGCTGGGAATTTGTGGTGCTGCTGGATTGGGAATCATCGGATATGCCTGGCTCGTCTTTGAATCCTGAACCGAGTTATCCCAGGCGATGGCCGATCCTGTTCACCAGTCGCCTACACCGATGAGATCATTCAGACGGGGAGATTTGTCTGGTTCGTTGAGGTTTTGCTGCAAGAGACTCCCGGCGACTTTGCGTTCAATTAACGGCTTCGTTCTTTCAGTCTCGTCGCCAGATCAATGCTGTAGGAATTGCCGTTACGTCTTGACGACTGTTCGGCCATTTCGTCGAGTCGTTTGGCCCAGCGGGGGGTCTTTGAATCGACCAATGCCAGAGTATAGGCCGCGATGGCTCTTGTGTACGGACGGATGAAGGTGTCGTTGTCGACGAGTTCACCGAGTTTTTCGAAGGCCTGTTCGTTTCGAAATTTGAGCTCTACGGCAATGTCGATGAGGTCCGCGGGGATCATTGATGCTGGACGTTCACCCGTGTAAGAAGCGAAGGCGCGGTTGAGTTCTGTTCGAACGGGTTCCTGCTGTGACGGATCGATTCGATATATTGCAGCCGCCGTCCGTTGGCATTTTGCCAAAGTTACGGTGTAAATGCGCGATGATGGGTTCAGGTGATTTTCGGCGAGCGTTTCTGTCAGTTGATCGTAGTGTGCGTTGAGTTGAGGAATCGCTTCCTGAGCGCTGTTTCCGAGGTTGTTGAGAGCTTGAAGCGCCTTTGTGTCGTGGCGGTGAAATGGCAGTAGCTTTGTGAGACGAACTGGCAGAGAGGATGTCTCTTTCCTTAGCTGCTCCAGACTTTCGGGAGGAATCTGGGGAAAGCGTATTCCGTAGATTTCGGGATGCAGTGCCTGGTCCCAGATACGTTCTGCCAGCGGATGAGACGATTGTTCGTTGTCGATTCTTTCGAAGCAGATGGCTGCTTTGGTCTGAACAGTTTGTAAATCGTGCTGCAATGCCGAGAGGAGTCTGGGGATCGCAGGTTTTCCGATTGCGATCAGGGCTTCGACCGAGGGGTGTTGATCATCTCTAAAGTGTTCCAACTGCTTGTAGGCGAAAGATTTGATCAGCAGGGGAATCGCCATTTTTGCGGCTGGACCGGCATCTTCCAACAACTGAATCGTTCGCTCCAAAGCGTCAGTGCCGATTTCCTGAGACGGATGTAGCATCAGAGTCAGGCACTTTAGGGCTTGCTCCTGGTCGCTTTTTAAAGTCAGGAGGCTGTGGCAGGCGGCGATCTGAACTTCGACATTGTCGCTACCCATCAGGGTTCGCAGGGCGTCGAGCGCCCGTGGCTGATCTTCGGGAGGGCAATGAATCAGGCACCTGGCGACTGCGACCTGGACACCCGTCGAGGCGTTCAGCAGATCTGCAACGTCATCGAACGGGATTTTGCCCAGAGTGGGCAGGGTGTCGAGAGCTGCTAGTTGCAGGCGTCGATTGTCGCCCAGTGCAAGGGACTTTACTGCAGGGCGGACGGATAGCTTTTTGTGCTTTGTCCATTTAAGCAACACCAGTGCACTGCGGCGAGTTTCCTCCGATTCTTTCTGGCTCAACAGGTCCATTAGCATATCGACGGATGCTGGGCCAAGCGATTCGAATTTTTTGCTCAGCGAAGTTAGCTCAGAGGCACTGCGAATCTGGTCTTTCCAGTTTTCAATGAAGACGATTCCCTGTTCGCCGCACTCGTGAAGATGATCGAGGATGATGCTGCGGATCTCGGGCGTGCCGTCGCGGTGTAGCTCTTTCAGCAAATGTACGTCCTTCACCGCACCTTGCGTCAGCTGAAACATCGCTATCGTTGCTGCCAACCGCACTCTGACATCAGCATCCGATAGTCCTTCGCGAACTGCCGGCAAGCTATCTACGGCATTCATATTGCCGAGGGCGTTAATCGCAAACCCGCGAATCTCTGCTGACGAATCCGTGACCAGTTTTTCGATTTGTGGAGCCGAGTCTTTTGCGGCATCCCCCATTTGCCCCAGTAGTCGGCAAGCATATGATCGACTGGTGTCGCTCTTATCGACCAGAAATTCCGTCAGGGGCGGAATCAATTCGGTTGGAAGGGGGCGGCAGGCATGAAGAAACTGCCACCCTTTTGACCGCCGGTTTGGGTCGTCGGATCTGATCCATTCGAATAAGATCACGCTCAGTCTTTTTACCCCCACCGGACCCAGATGGCTTACGAAATAGAAGCTCGTGGTAGCGCCATGCGCTTCGGCATCAAGATACGTCAGCAGGGCGCAAAGAGGGTGTTTTTCTTCGTTGATGAGCGCGAAAGCCAGTTGTTTGCGCAGCGCCGGATCTTTGTCGGCGAAGAGTGGTTTTAGGGGATCGATGCTGTTCGGCAGAGTGACGATCAGTCGGCCGATTTCCGGGTTTTCTTCAAGGCCAAATTGGAACGCGAAACAGACCGTCGCTGAGTTCAGGAGAGTCAGCATTGCGAAAGATAGAATCACACGCCGTAACATGAAGAGCTCCTAAACAGGTGTCGCCTAATTGCGTTTAACCTACCAGATCTGAATCCGGTCTTCCGGCTTCTTGTACAGCTTGTCGCCGGGTTTTACTTCGAAGGCTTCGTAGAACGCGTTTAGGTTTGTGACCGGGCCGTTGCCGCGGAATGCAGATGGGGAATGGGGGTCGACGACCAGTCGTCGGACGAGTTCTTTTTCGCGGTACAGTCGTCGCCAGATTTGTGCCCAGCCCAGGAAGTAACGTTGCGGGCCGGTGTTGCCATCGATGACAGGGGCGTCCTTGCCGTTCAGTGACAGGATGTAGGCTTTGTAGGCGATCGCCATGCCGCTGAGGTCGGCGATGTTTTCGCCGAGTGTCAGGTTGCCATTGAGTGTCTTGCCCGGCAGTGCTTCGTAGCCCGCGTATTGATCGACCAGCTTGCTGGTGAGGGACTTGAAGGCTTTTTTGTCGTCGTCGGTCCACCAGTTTTTCAGATTGCCGTCGCCGTCGTACTTGCTTCCCTGGTCGTCGAAGCCGTGACTGATTTCGTGACCAATGACAGCTCCAATGCCGCCGTAGTTGACGGCGTCGTCCGCATCTTCAGTAAAGAAAGGCGGTTGAAGAATGGCGGCGGGAAATACGATTTCGTTCTTGCTGGGGTTGTAGTAGGCGTTCACGGTTTGAGGCGTCATACCCCATTCTGTTTTGTCGACGGGCTGGCCCAGTTTGTTGATCATCCGCTGATGTTCGAACTGTGCTGAACGTTTCATGTTGCCCAGCAGGTCGTCCGCTTTGATTTCCAGCGAAGAGTAGTCTCGCCACTTCACCGGGTAGCCAATTTTTGGCGTGATCTTGTGCAGTTTTTCGAGAGCCTGCTTCTTTGTTTCGTCAGTCATCCACGTTAGATCGTCGATACTGTTTTCGTAGGCTTTCAACAGATTGGCGACCAGCGTGTCCATGCTTTGCTTGGCCGTCGGCTTGAAGTGTTTTGCGACGTAAAGCTGCCCCGTCACTTCACCCAGCACACCGAAATCTCCAGCGCCACCGCCGCTGGTGGCGTTGACTCCGCGTTTCCAGCGAGGTTGTTGTTCTGGTACACCAGCGAGTTGTTTGCGGTGGAATTCAAAGTGAGCATCAACCCATACTTTTGGCAGTAAAGTGGCGACACCGTCCAGAAACTGAAACGTCAGGTAAGCCTTTGCCAGATCCAGGTCGGTGTTTTCGCCGATTGTTTGCAGAGCTTCAAAAAAGCTGGGCGTGAGCACGTTGATTTCTTTGAGGTCCGGAACGCCGGCGGCTTCGAAAAAGACGGGCCATGGCAGGCCGGGTGTGAGATCTGAAAGATCGCTGACTTTGTACTTGTTGTATCGTTTGTTGGCGTCACGAAGTTCGGTGCGTGTCCACTGAGCTTCTGCGAATTGCGTTTCCAATTGCAGAATGCCTTCGGCAGTCCCTTCTGGTGCTTCGATATCGGCCAGGGCAAACAGCTTGTTGATGTAGGCCGTCAGTGCTTCGCGTGCTTTGATGTATTTTTCGTCGTCTTCGAGGTAGTAGTCGCGGTCGGGCAGGGAAGTGCCGCTCTGAACGATGGCCGCGAGATACCGCGTGGAATCTTTCGCATCGGTGGAAACGAAAAATCCAACCGGCCCGCCAACGCCGACGGTTTGCAGATAGCCAAGGTGTCGGAACAGATCTTCCATGTCCGACAGTCCGGCGATGGCTGTCAGTTCATCCTGCAGCGGCTTAATGCCTCGCGCATCGATGGTGTCTTCGTCCATGTAGCTTTTGTAGAAGTCGCCAACTTTTCGACTGTTTTCGTCGGTGGGGTTCTTCGACGCGGCTTCGATGATCTTCCGAATGTTCTCGCGCGCGGTGTCGTCGAGTGCCGTGAACGAACCGTAGTTGGATTTGTCACCGGGGATCTGAGTTTGCAGCAGCCAGCGTCCGTTGACGTGCTGATACAGATCATCCTGCGGCCTCACGTTATGATCGAAGCCATCGGGATCGATGCCGGAGAATAAATCCTGGCCGGGTGCTGGTTGGGTGAGAATCAGAGTGAGCAAAGCGAAGAGAATCGCGCGGGACATGAGGAACATTCGAATGGTGGTGAAAGGAAAACGTGTGACAGTCAGCAATCGTGATTGTGGTTGATTCGGTGTCTCGTTTGCAACCTGTCAGGCGTAGCCGTCTGATATTCGCAAACTGTGTTGGCCGGGAACAGCGGGACTAACAGAGAGAAAGTAGTAGCGTCAGCACCGAATTACGAATCCTGTTCATCATGCGAATCCTGTCAGCAACTTCCGGCTCAACAGGTGATTCCCGGAACCACTCCGACTGCTCAGGCGTGTGCAATCACGGCGAACTGTCCTTCGAAGGCCGCCATTTGTTCGCCAGCGAACATCAGCCGAGATGCCGCGGTGACTCGCCCCCGACCTTTGCGATTCATGCCAGCGACAAACTATTGCCAGCTGTTCAGGTCGTCGGGCATGCCACCGTCGTTGCTGTGGGATCTACTCTTCACACGCACCGTCATTGCCCAGCAGGAATCCGATGCTGAGTCCGACGAACCAGAAGTCCGCGTCGCGACCTTCTGTGGTGATGTGGTATTGCGCGTTCGCCGTCAGTCGCGTTCTGCTGTTGAGCCAGAAGTGAGCTCCAACTTCCGGGTAGAAGGATGCGAGGAAGTCGTGTTCATCTTCTGTTTCGCCGGATTCGTCGACCAGAATGTCGTTGTCATTGTCGAGTCCATCATTGGTGGCATCGACTTCGTATTCGGATGTCCCAACGAACGCTCCCATACCCACGAACGGTGCGAGTCGAGACGGTGACTGAGTACGGATGCCGACATCAAGGCCACCGAACCAGCCGTTCGCTGAACTCGTCCCAAGTACTTTAAGAGCTCCGCGGGCTTCCGCAGAATGTCCGATGTAGTGGAACGCGCCGATTTCTGCTCCGATAGCGGACGGTTCGTCTGCGCCGGCTGCTCCGAGATACCAGCCGCTGCGATCGGAAACGTAGCGCGCGTCGCTGGCTTGCTTCATCATTCGGGCAACTTTTTTGGCATCGTTTGATGGGTATGGTTTGTCGTACTTTTCCGCGTACACCGGATCGTCCATCGCCCATCGCGATGTTCCGAATCCTGCGCAGCCTGTGAGCGTGGTTAGACAGAACGCGAGTGCAAACACACGTAGATGAAGGGTGGTGGATAGCATCGTCGACAGGTAATCCTGGTTGCGGAGACTTGCACCATATCTGAGCATGCGGAAATCGGTCAACGGGAGAGTGTTTGATCGCCGGTGTGAGCTGTTTGCGCGACGTTTTGCCATGAGTGTGTTGCGCTCAGGCTTTGCAGACTCCGGCGCCAGGTGTCAGTGCCAGGTTGGGATTTCCCGTAGAGTGCAGAGGGAGATTTTTGGAGGCAGCACCCGGCATTTTTTTCGCAGTCGGCAGAATCTGCTTGTTTTCCTGGTCGAATTGGGATGGCCGCAGTTTTGCAGCAAAATGGGGCGGAATTTTGCTGCCGCACCGTCCATAAAGTCAGTGAGAAACTCAACAAAGGTTGTTACCTTACTGATGTCCTTTATGCGTTCCGATTTCAGGCCGTACTCATGACAAAACGCTCTTCCACACGCCGTCGAATTCAGGCGTCCGCTCCACAGACTCAGGCGACCGTTGAACTGCTGGAAGACAAGCGGTTGCTCACCAGTTTCATCGGTGATCCGGCCATCTTCGTCGAACCACTTGATTCCCACACGTTTCAAATCGAAGCCGAATTTGATAGTGGCGGGCATTCGCTTGAGTTTCTGGAGATCCGAATTGTTGGTGAAGAGATCTGGTCGCTTGCAGAACATCGTCCTCCGGGCGCAGAAGAGCCCGTGGCCCAGGCGATTGACGTAGTAAGTGATGAGGTCGATGTGTATGCGCGCGACCTGCCGATTCGCCATTTCGCAATTGGAGACAGCGTGGGGGCGCTTACCGTGCGCAGGATTTCCGGCGATGATGAGTCGCAGGTGGTTTCTGCGGAATCGGTTGGCAGCCTTGATGAGTTTTACGACTTGATCGGTGACGCAGAGACTTCGGTGCTGTATGCGCGTCCGGGTGCGGAGCTTGCCGCATGGCGAGAGCAAATTCAGACTGAGATCATCGAACAGGCGGATGCGTTATATGGCGATCAGTTCGGGGAAGAAACTTCGGGGCCGATTTTCTATCATCATGGTCTTCGGGCTGAACTTGATCTTTCGACCGCCTTGACGGCCGAGGTTTCGGATACCAACGTCCAAGTCGATGGTGTCGATGAAGGTGACATCGTCGAGACCGATGGCGAATTCATCTATACGATTTCCGGCCGTGAAATCGTCATTGTCAGAGCGGCGACGGCAGAGGCTGAAGCGGAAGTGCTGTCTCGGATTGAGTTGACCGAAACTCCACGAGCCATGTTTCTGGTCAACGACCGGTTGACTGTGATCTCTCAGGAATACGGAAACGTTCCGTGGCTCAGAGCAGCGGTGTGGGCGCAGCCATCGGCTTCTCGAACGGTTGTCACTGTTCTCGACGTCGAAAATCGAGACGCTCCGGAATTGGTGAAGGAATCGATCATTGACGGGCAGTATGAGTCTTCGCGAGCGATCGGTGATCAGGTTTATGTGGTGTTAACCAACAATCAGGGCATTCCGTATGTGCCCGAACTGAATACCGTTTACGAAAAGGTGGGCGACGAATACCAATATCGATTTGAGACACGTGATGAGTACCTGAAACGCGTCGACGAACTGGTGAACGGTGGCCGGAATCAAAACGGACTGACGCCGCCCTCTGTTTATCGCCGCGGTGACGAGAACGTCGACCAGCAGGGATTGGAACGTCTCGGCTGGCTGGATGGTGCCGATGCTGTCAGTACCGACGGTGGCCAACTGACAAGCGTGCTGCAGTTTGATACCAGTAGCAGCGATTCCACACCCGTCAGCAACGTTGGTGTCAAGACTCGACGATACGGACAGACGGAAATCTACTCATCAGCCACGTCGCTGTATCTGGTGACAGAAGAATATACGATTGCCGAGTCTGATCCTGACCCGGATTCACTGTTGGTTGCCGCCATCGTTCCGCAGCCTTCGAGCATCCAGTCACGCATTCACAAGATCGGCCTCGACACCGGCAAACTGGTCCTGGAAGGTGAAGGCGTTGTTCCTGGGAATGTCGAAAGTCAGTTTTCGATCGACGAACACGATGGGTTTTTGCGAATCGTAACTACCACGGGACAGAACTGGTGGTGGACTGATCAGCCGAGCCAAAACCACCTGTATGTTCTGCAGGATAACGGCGATACGCTGGACGTGGTTGGCAGTGTCGAAGACCTCGCGGCCGGCGAACGTATCTATTCCGCTCGCTTCGATGGCGATCGTGCCTGGATGGTGACATTTCGACAAGTTGACCCCGTGTTCTCATTCGATCTCAGCGATCCGACAAACCCACAGGTCACCGGCGAACTGAAGATTCCTGGCTATTCAGATCACCTGCAACTCATTGACGAAAATCATCTGCTGGCGATTGGCCGCAACGCGACCGACGACGGACGTGTTCAGGAAGTTCAGGTTTCGTTGTTCGATGTGTCGGATATGGCAGCTCCGACTTTGCTGCATCGTTATTCGATGGGTTCGGAAGTTTGGGGCTATTCCGAAGCGTTGCAGGATCATCTCGCATTCAACTACTTGCCTGAATCACAGATTTTGGCCGTTCCATTCGGAACATGGGGACAGCAGGGAATGGTGCTGCTGCATGTTGATGTGGCGGACGGTTTTGAATTTGCGGGGCAGGTTGCGTCCGAACCGCGGATCGAATTGCCATACAT
>CAYZYB010000095.1:0-10206 GCA_964481505.1 uncultured Planctomycetaceae bacterium
GTTTATGGCTCCCGCCAACGCACCAATCAACTGAGCGTAAGAATCTGTGTCGTGTCCGAAATCAATAGCCAGGTGCAAGGCGCAGAGCGTGTCGTACTGGCTGATCTTGAGTAGTGTGAAGGCGACCACCAGCGTGAAATGGGCGTCCCAGTAGTAGACTGGTTTTCCTTCGGATTCCAGCAGTTTGTAAGCGATGGATGGGCGACCTGCGGCGCGTTCGACAATGGAATCCACCAGGTCAAGCCACTTGTTCAGCGGGCGACCGGCGAAAGGAACAGCGTTCATTCGAAAGGGATCGACCGAACGCATCGTCGTTTCCAGTCGCTTCCAACGTTGCATCGTCGTGAGCGAATCGGCATCGGCGCCGAGTACCGCTGCCAGCCCCGCGACCAATGCTGATGCGATATCGTTGGCGCTGGGCGCATCAACGAAGTTCAAATCGAACGCTCGACGGTACGCTTCTTCGGCTCGCCCCGGATACTGAAGTGCGAGTGGTAACAGCAGCATCTGCCCGCTGCAATTTGGAATTCCGGCCCAGAGTCGATCAAGCGGCAAAGCAAATTTCGTATCACGTTTCCCCAACACCCAATTGGCCGAATAGCGGTACTCGCGAAGACCTTCATCGATCAACTTTTGCGTCGAATCATCGGGCGGCAGATCAACGCGCGGAGAGAATTCGATCATCGCCTTTGCGAGATCCGCCTGCGTCACCGACTCGGCATCCCGTCCCGCCGCGGAACGGATTGCTCGAACCAAAATAACCTTGAACCGCGAATCGTCGGTCACAGTTCCCGCGGCTGCCTCGCGAATCCATGGGCCGTATGGTGCCGTCTCTGGACGCACGTCCCTGTAACTCATCAGTTTCGCGCGTTTTGCAACTGCTGCAATCGAAAGCTCATCGAGCCGCTTCGAATCGGGCCACTCGCGGCAATCGACGACATGTCCTTTGCGTATTTCCTGTGTGGCGAATTCCAGCGGCCCGCCCATTGCGTCACCAATGAGCGTCCCCCATAACAACCCAGCCGCTCGCTCATTCCGTAACGCCGTCGCACCTATAACAGTCGGTGGCGACGCCAGGCTCAGCGACGAAACCAAAAGGCTTCCCAGAAAAGTTCGACGTGTCGATTTCATGTGGCAAACACACAGGATCTATGGAATACGTAGAGATGATGATCGTAACGAACTCATCTTGAGTGTTCACGCCATCTGCTGCGCAGGTTACAACAGTGTTGTTGTTTAATGTGCGGGAACTCACCAACTCTCGCCGATGCCACCTTTTCTGATGCAGACTCATTTCAACGCATGACATCAGTTGTTGGCGTGTGTCGCGATGGATAACCTGAACGCTTCGTTCGACTCTGGAAGGTGGCCATGCTGCAATCACTTATACTTCTGACCGCTCTCACCACTCCTGCTGAGTATCAGCCTCCGAAAGTCGGTGAGGTTTTTCCGGACCTGCGTTTTCCGGTGCTGGGAGAAGATCGCCTTGGTGCGGTTTCCGATTATCGTGGCAGCAAGGTGCTGTTGATTCAGTTTGCGTCCTGGTGAGCAGGCTGTCGCAGAACGGTACCCGTGTGGTACCAGCAACTGGCGGATCTTCGCAAATCCGGCGACGTCAGGATCGTGGGACTCATTCAGGAACAACACGCGGACCGATGTGCGCTGTTTCTGCAATGGAAGAAGATGGATATCCCGATTCTGGTCGATAGTCTGAATCGAACGGGAGTCTCTGCCGTACCTCTGCTGTGGGCCATTGATGAATCGGGAGTGGTTCGGAAAACGCGCCCGGATGTAAAGTGGTTCCGGCAGACGTTCGCAAAAACTGATTACCCTGAAACGAATTCAGACTCTGCCGCCGCACACGCGGAATCTGCGGCGGACACAAACGTCGGACATTTTCTGGCTCGCGATTGGGATGCCGCGATCAACGGGTTGAAGGCCGAGCTGGACGCCGATCCATCAAATGCAACGACGTGGTTTCACTGGGCGTGTTCCTGTCGAGCTCGCTACGACTACGACCGTGGCGACGTGGCCGATTTCCAGAATGCTGTCAAAGGGTGGTCACAGGCACTGAAGCTCGCACCGAACAATTACATTTATCGTCGGCGAGTCCAGCAGTACGGACCTAACATGAAGAAGCCGTACCCGTTCTACAACTGGGTGGAACAAGCTCGCAAAGACATTCGAGCCCGAGGCGAAGAGCCCCACAAACTCATCGCCGAACCTCGCGGTGCCGAATTAGCAACGCCTCTGCGATCGTTCGTGACTGGCACCTCCTCAATCGAAGAACCGGACCCAGCCAATCAGATTACGCGCGACAGTTCGTTCGTCCATGCCAGAACCGTGGTCTCGCCCTATCCGGCGATTGCTGGTGAAAGCGTTCGAATCAGTGTGTTGCTGAAGCCGGATACCAAACAGGACGTTCATTGGACGAATGACGCGGGAACAGCCACGTTGGTCGTTCGCGCGGTCGACCTGAAGGTCGACCAACCCATTCAGCAGTCCGCCGTTCCAGACGAAACCGCCACGTCAGAAGAAGTCCGCCAATTCGACTTCGAAGTCCTGCTTCCGAAGTCAGACGTCCCGGAGAAACTGACGGCCTACGTCGTCTACTACGTGTGTTCCGGTGCCGAAGGCGAATGTGTTTATCGGCGTCAGGACGTCGAAATTCTGCTGCCGTTGACCAGGTAGCCGACGCGCGATCGTCCAATGATCGCCCCTCGACACCCAACTGGCCTTTGCTCACAGAATTCCTTTCGTCCCAATGCGTCATGCGGCGGCAGTGACCCGATCTGTATGACGATAATGTCGTTCGCAATCATCGTCGCAATGCAAAGATCGCCAACGAAACTATGAATTTACTTACTGTCAGATCCAGCAGATCCTGATCCCGCGTCAGCCGAACCGGCGTCTTCAGATCCTGCACTTGCTGGCGCCGCAGTGCCACCGCCTTCACCGGAAGTTCCGCCGCCTTCGCCGCATCCGGTAATACATACGCACATCGCTAACACCAACAGGCTTAGCCCAAATCGAATAACTTTCATGTTCCACTCCCAGGAAAAGTTAGTGATCTCGTGCACCTTCATACGGTGCATCGAGTCGAGAAAAGAAAACGACGAATGCGACAAGTAACGCGTATTCGCCCCATAAGACCAAATGATCGAAGCAGCCGACACCTGAGTACTCAACCTCACCGAGGTTGAGTGTCACGTTCGAAAACTGAAACCAGAAGCGCGAATAGTAGATAAGCAGACAGCCTCCTACAAAGTGCCAGCCAAATTTTCGCACAAAACAGGCAAAGGGAATGACCCAAGTCCAATACCACGGATTGACGGTCGGCTGCAAAAATAAAAACAAAGTCAGCACAAAGAAAACATCAACAGGAAATGATTGAAGCTCCTGGTCTTTCCGCAGTCGCCAAATTAAAAATGTGAAGTAGGTTGCACCGAAGAGGCTGATGGTCACCAAACGAGCGGCTTTATTCGCTGGCGACATCCTGCCAGGAATCAAGTCGACGGATTCGCGTATTTTCTGTCGGAGAGTTTTCGGGATCACCGAATACCACGGTTCAGGCCGCTTGTTGTGCTTAGACACGTTTTCGTAGACGAAGCAAAATGGAAGAGAGTTCATTCGCCACTTGCTCAGAAATCCTTGCAGCCCGTTCCTGTGTTCACTGCTGTCCGGTGACCGCGCAGCCAGCATGGGCGACATCACCAGAACACAGGCGACCGCCACGGTGATTCCAAACACGACCGCGGGCGCTTTGCCTCGTTTCCAGATCCTCGTGACGATCAGCGGAATCAGCACAACGGGAAACAGCTTGGAACCGACACCAAGACCAATCAGCACCGCCAGCACAACAGCGATTCGCTTGCGGAATGTTGAGTTACTCTGGAATTCACGCATCGCCACCCAGACGGCTGCCGTGACGAAAAACACGGCAATCGAATCCAGGTGCCCGCTGTTCGCAACCTCCTTGATCACCAGCGGGTTCCAGGCATAAGCCAGAATCCAGTTCGGATGACGTCCGGCAAGTCGCAGGCACGACAGAACCAGAAACATTGTTCCGAGATCAAACATGACCAGAACGGATTTCATGCTGGTTAAATGAAGATCGGGGCTGGCCGAATTCGGAACAAACCACATCGTTGCGCCAAAGATTGCCTGGCTGACGGGCGGGTAGATGCTCGTGTATTGCGGAAAATGAATCTTGCTGGCAATGGTGTGCACCGAAGCCGACGAATTCGCAATGTCCACGATTTGCTGATGGGACGCCGTGCCGTTGGGGTCGGCCAATGCTTCTGCGGGCGACCACTGATACGGCGACACGCCTTCGCTGAGAACGATGCCGTCCCACAGATAGCGGTAGATGTCTATTTCCAAATACGGCGATGAAAACAACTGAATCAATCGAAAGACGATCCCAAACGCCACTATCGCCTTCAGAATCGACTCGTGTTGCGGTATTCGCACAGCATTTCGCAATGTCAGGATTGCCACAGCGAACGCCACAAGATAAAGCGTTAGCACAAGAAGGATCGGGCGATCCTGATGCGGCTTACCAGCCGAACCATCCCACAAAACGGCAGTGACAATGAACAGGGCAGTCAGAATCAAGCCCGGAACGAAAACGTTTCGGATGATGCTGGCTGGCGACGGAAAGGCGACCGATGGCAAACGAATTGACTCAAATTCTGGCGGATCGATGAACGAATACACGATGACGCCACAGATTACTTCATTTGCCGCAGCCTGTCATGACGTCGCTCTTCCATGAAAAGCTCTTCCGCAGAAAATTAGAACGTGAATAATCCAAGCAGACAGTCTTCGAATGATGACATCAAGTCGCACGTGGTGTTCGTCATCATTCCTGTGCTCAACGAAGAAAAATCGATCGGCCTGGTCCTTGGCGACCTTCCGCCCGTCAATCAGGTCGTCGTGGTCGACAACGGATCCACCGATGGCACCGCGGCCGTTGCCCAGGAAGCCGGTTCCGACGTCGTTTCGGAACCTCAGCGAGGCTACGGCAAGGCCTGCCTGACGGGCATTGATCGAGTCATCGAGCTATCCGAATCACTGCCGGACACCAATGAACACGATACAATTGTCGTCTTCATTGACGGCGACTACAGCGATCACGGCGAAGAACTTCCCCTGCTGACGACTCCCATCATGGAGGGTACAGCCGACTTTGTGGTCGGTTCTCGAATGACGGGCAACCGCGAAGCCGGAGCTATGCATTTTCAGGCCCTGTTCGGAAACTGGCTGGCCTGTTCGCTGATGAAACTTTTCTGGCGAACTTCGTACACCGACCTGGGGCCGTTCCGAGCGATCCGACTGTCGTCACTGCGGGCACTGGGAATGAAGGACGAGAACTTCGGCTGGACAATCGAAATGCAAATCAAAGCCGCCACCCAAAAACTTCGCTCCACAGAAGTTCCGGTGTCGTACCGATGCCGAATCGGAGTCAGCAAAATCAGCGGAACAGTCTCCGGAACATTCCGAGCTGGTTACAAGATTCTGTACACGATTTTCCGCCAGAGGTTTTTCGGGTAAGCATCGTGGAGCAATCCCCAAACCAACTCCAAACGCGTTCGCTGATCGTCTCTGGTAGTGGAGGAGAATCGAATCATCCCGGACTGTGTTCAGGGTCAAGTGGGCAAGGCAATCTGTTTTTCAAATTGGAGCGGCTTGCCGAGGCGCTTCTGAAGTGATGCCATCGTATGCTCGGTTGCCTGGAGTCGTAGTGGATGGCGAGCTCGACAGTCAGAACTGACACGTGCGGCTGGCCCGGTGTGCGCCAATTCGCGAAATCAAAACCAAAACTAAAACAACGGTGGCGTATGCCGCCGCGAGTCGTTCGTCGGAATCGTCAACTGCCGAAGAGTTGTCGCCTATGCTTCTTTTTCCGAATGGAATTCTTCCCAGCGACACCATGCGTAGTTCCATTCCATCCACATTCGCATGACGGACCAAAGAAGTCGCATTTGTTCGAGCTGGTCACCGGCCAGTTTTGATTGCTGAGCGACGGAATCGCGAGCGGCCATGTCGAGCCCCCAGCGTCGTGCAAGTGACCGGCAGACTCCATCGGCCGAAAGATCTGTTTCGTCTTCTGGTTTGTCGTCTTCATTGATCGACGATGTTCGTTCGTCGCCGATGAGGTTGGCACCGTCAGCTGTGACGAAGAGTTCGAACAATCGAGAACGATAGGGATCGACTTCCAGAGGCTTTGTGGCGGCTTTGGCTTCTTCGATCAGTGCCTCAACACCGTTCAAAATTTGTTCAGCGACCGTTCGCTGTACACTGTCGGATACATGGATGTCTTGATTCGTCATTGTGAGATCTCAGCTTTTGTGCTGGTTTTTGCTGCAAAAACAGGCGGGCGGCCAGTATAGAGCAACCTTCGGTCAGCGAAAGACAAAGGCGCCTGTGGTTCGGCAAATTCCCGTAGCCCTGTTGGCCCGACTGTGTCAAAATCCACGCTGTTGGATCGGCTGCGACACTTCGTCGACGTAATGGACGGTTCTCAACTGTGGCAGAGCCGCAACAGGAGACAATGGAATGAAACCTTTTGCCTACGAACAGCCTCGCCGAAAAAATCCCGGCAAGCTGATTCTGGTGCTGCTTGCTGCAGCCTCGTTTTCCATCTGGTACTTCGATCTGATCCCTCAGTTGGATCCTGTCGATACGGGCCATCTGGATTCGAACGAAGACTTCGATGAAAATGACTTTCTGGCTTTGTTGAATACACCAACCGTTTCCAACGCGCCGGAACCAGGTCTGATTACAGACCACACTTTGACGAATCCCGCCGTTTCGGACGACGCGGATGCCGCCTTGCTGGCCGCATTGGCATCTCAAACAGAGCCGATCGAAAATTCATTTCCGGAATTTGCCGGGCTCAGCGAATCTAAACCACCGATGGATCTGACGGAGGGAGACCTCCCCATTCCGTTGCCGACGGAGATTCAACAGGCATCGTATTCCAGTGACGCTCAAGATCAGGTGCGGCCGGCGATTTCAACGACCATTGTACTGGATCCGGATACCGCGGCACGACTTCGTGACGTTGACGCGCGGATTGAAGTTGGCGAAATACTGGAAGCACACGCGGTCTTGTCAAAGTTATATTGGAAGGAACCGGACGTTCGTGCCATGATTCGCGAACGTTTGGAGAAAACGGCCGCCGAAATCTACGCCAACCCGAACGCTCATTTCGCGGAACCTTACGATGTGCAGTTCGGTGACACGCTGGACAGTATTGCGAAGCATTTTGATGTTCCCTGGCAATACCTGGCACGGCTCAACGGTGTCACGGCGCAAACGTTGCAGGCTGGACAAAAGCTGAAAGTTCTGAAGGGCCCGTTTGGTGCTGTTGTCGACCTGAACCGATTCGAAATGACGATTCATGCGCATGGATGGTTTGTTCGAAGGTATGCGATTGGAATTGGCCAGGATCAGAAAACACCGCATGGTGAATTCACGATTCAAAACAAGCTGAAAAATCCCACGTGGTACAACCCCGATGGTGGAGTGGTCGACGGAGACGACCCTTCGAATCCACTCGGAGAGTACTGGCTGGGACTCGGCGATCACCTGGGCATTCACGGCACGATTGATCCATCGTCAATCGGCGCGGCGTTGTCTCGAGGCTGCATCCACCTGGGGGACGCGGATATTGCTGAGGTCTATCAGCTATTGGGCGAAGGATCGCAGGTCGTCATTCGCGATTGATTCGACTGCATCTGGCTTCGGCTCAGCCACCAATAAACGGTGGCCGCGAGCACAGCCGGGATCACGGGCGCATCTGTGAAGGAAACCATCGCGAACAGCACGCGTCGAACCAGAAATTCACGAGCAAACGCACTGGTGCTTTGATACCACTGGACGGTGTTGACCAGCAAAAAGATTGCCGCGCCAGCCAAAGTGACGGCAAGGACTACCCTGCCCCAGCGTCTGGCTGTGATAGGAAATTTTTTGGCTGCTATCACTGCGGTTGGCACGATCGCCAGGGCAATAAAACCCTGCCAGACCAGTATTGAATTGATTGGCGGCCCACAGCCCCAAACTCCACAAATAGAATTGTTTGCACCAATCACTTTCTGCAGCAGGGGATCTGAACGAAGAACGCCAGCGAGTAGCAGCATCCACAACAAGACCAGGCCCCACCGCCGGAGGTTTGTACCGGCGGCAGCAGACACGGAGTTTGTCGTGCTGTTTTGCGGCGGTGACTCTTGGTTTTCCAATTGCATAGAGATTCTTTTCGCCTGGAATAAACAACCGGCTATCGGAAATCGCTGGTGAAGCAAACGCAGCATCTTCGCGGAAAAATGCCGAATACAGAAGATCCTTCAGTCGCAAAAGCTCCTTCCGGATGACAAAAACTCCCATTCACGACACACTGACGATCACTCGTGAGCCACGCACTTATTCGTTTGTGATCAACTGCTTTAAAGCCTTTACCATTGAATGTTCGTAAAACTTCCTTTCGGTGCCTTGCGGTGCTGTTGGGGCTGTCTGTGTTTCCAATGTTCGAAGCCACCTGTCGCCTGGCAGGATGGGGAGCCAAAATTACGCCTGTTGATGTGTTTGCAGAATTCGACAGTTCACGAAAACTGTTTGCGTTGTCTGCCGATAAGACGGAGTATCGAGTCGCTGACGATCGTCGTGCGTATTTTGCGGAGGAGTCTTTTCCAGCGAACAAGTCGCCCGGTACGTTTCGTATTTTTGTATTCGGTGGATCAACTGTTCAAGGGCGCCCGTTTTCTATACCGACATCTTTTGGAACCTTTCTGAAACTCGGTCTGCAACATGCGGAACCGAGTCGGAACTGGGAGGTGGTAAACTGTGGAGGGGTTTCTTACGCGAGCTATCGGTTGCTGCCGATTGTGGAAGAGTGTCTCAATTATCAGCCGGACCTGTTCATTGTCTGTGCGGGACATAACGAATTCCTGGAATGCGTGACGTACGGCGAGGCTATGTCAGCGTCATCCGGCATTCGTGATGCTCGAATCTGGTTGAACAGTCTGCACAGTTTGCGACTGTTGCGACACACGCTCCAGACACAGTCAACTGCTGCTTCAGGGGACGGTGTTCCCGGCCGTGCAATGCTGCCAGACGAAGTAGATGCGCTGCTCGATCATCAAGGCGGGCTTGAAGCTTATACAAAAGCTTCGCTGGACCGAGGGCCAATTGTTGAGCAGTTTGGGTTGAACCTGCAGCAAATGGTGGATCTTAGTAAAGCTTCTGATGTGCGGCTGATGTTTATGAGGCCGCCATCCAATCTTGCGGACTGTCCGCCGTTTAAGTCTGAGTTTTCTGCGTCAAGTGACACTGCGGTTCGCAAAAAAATAGTCGAACAATTGAAGGCGGCTCAGAGTCTTCAACGTGACGATTTGTCCCGCAGCATCAGGCTGTTGGAATCGACTGCAGAACTGGATCCGGAATTTGCATTCACCTGGTATCAACTTGGGCGGTCGTATTTGCTTTCGCGGCGAATTGAAGACGCTCAAAGTGCTTTCGTCCAGGCACGAGATGCAGACGTTTGTCCGCTGCGAATGACTTCCTCACTGGCACAAACGCTGCAGCAGGTCGCCAGTCGCAACAGGATCCTCCATTGGAATGTGCATCGATTTCTGGAAGGGCAAAGTCGACATGGCATCGTTGGAGATTCAACACTTGTCGATCATGTGCATCCTTCGTTTCGCAGTAACCAAAAAATTGCCGTCGAATTGATCGAGCGGTTCGCACCGTTATTGGGCGTGTCTACATCGGAAGACTGGAAAGCCGCCGCCGAGGCGACATTCGAAGCACATCTGCAGTCACTGAACGATATGTATTATCTCCGAGGGCGTCAGACGCTTGAAAACCTGAAGGCCTGGGCGGCCGGGCGAGGCGATGGTCCACGCTTGAAGCTGCCACACACTTCGGACGATGCGAATGCCGCACACTAGTGGTTGAGCCAACCTGCGAACTTTGGTTCACGGCAGATGGACAAGCGGCCCAGGATATCGGAAGATTAGCCAATGCCTGCCTGCGTTCCTTCCGGAGAAAAATGATGAAACTCACGAACCAAATTCTGGCCATCGCTTTGCTTTGCGTTGTTCCTGCGTCTGCTGCCGACCAACTGGGCCTCGAACGCGGCACCCCTGATATAAAATCGGCTGGAGCCTTAGCGTTTGGGCCAGCCGATGTGCTGTTGGTGGG
>CAYZYB010000096.1:0-10117 GCA_964481505.1 uncultured Planctomycetaceae bacterium
GTTGAGGTTCTCGGCGTTTGGTAAACCAAAGACATTTCCTGGAATATCTAGTCCAATTAAATACTCAGATTTGAACTGTGGCCATGTTCCATCCACTGTAAAATTGACCGTTACGACGTAATCATCGCTATCCTGCATGTCATCTGGAACACCATCTCCGTCATCGTCTGCATCGTCGATGTCGGGAATTCCATCGCCGTCAAGATCCTCATCAACATCGGCAATCCCATTGTTGTCATCATCTGGATCCAATACATCTGGAATTCCGTCTCCATCCCTATCTGGTAGTGGCACATCTTTTTTTCGGGCTGTGACTTCCGCACCTGGCGGTGTGAATCCATGCCAGCCGGGCTTCGTTATACCAGCATTGGGGTCGGTGACGACCGATTGCCCATCACTAGACACTGTTGCTGTCCCTTCGATCACAAGCCGACCGGTCGTGTGATCGAAACTAAGGTAATTCAGTTTCGTCCCCGGGGCAGCGTTGAAGACATTGGGAAAAGTCATAGCCAATGGCGTGCTGAAAGCAGATGCACCCGGTGCTTGAATTGTGACATCAAACGTGTGCTGAAGGAGACCTGGAGGCAACATGTCACGCACCAATTCTGGGGGAACCGTGCTAATACCGATTTGAGGATTACTGAGCACCTCGCCATTTTCGTCGAGCACTGACCCCGGTTGTACTTCAAGAGTGAGCTGCGACCGTTGCTCTTCAGTGAGATTGGCTGCTGAATCTGGATCCACAGTAATGATCGACATGTCCGTGCCGCCGACAGTTTGCAACGACGAGACTTCGATGCGCGGTAGGTAGACTTCGTTTCGAGTTAGATTCGCTTCCTGCTCGTCGCGCGTCCCCATCGCTCCCATCACCGTGTTGGCTCGGCCAACTTCTAATTGCAGGTCCATCACCATTTCAGGGAAGAATACCCCATCGGGTGCGTTGGATGCCGTCTGCCCATCAACCGCGAGTTTTACGTTGCCAGACGGAGTGGATGCAAATTCGAAATATCCATTTTGGTCAGTGAATACGAACTGATTCTCCAACCCCAAAATGAAGACTTTGGCGTTGGCAATCGGGTGGAGGAATTCATCGTCTTCGGTGTGCAGAATTCCGTCCGCACCAGCTTGAATATCATCATTCGTCATCGGCTTCAGGTCGGGACCGGGATCGAAGACTCGCCCAGACAGCGTCGTCCCCGGGATTGCTGCCAAGCTGACTGTTGTGAATCGTGACTGGAATATTCCGCCCGTTTCGCCGTTGCTATCTGCGTCGAGGAATGTGTCGTCCGTAGCAGCTCGGATCGTGCTGCCGTCGACATGAAGAGTGATTGTTGATGCACCTGGCAATGCGTTGGCAAAGAACAACCACGCGAAGCTACCGTCTTGAGCGGGGACAATCGTGGCTGGAATTTTGGCTCCCGTTGTGTCCGTAGCGAAAAAGTTATCGTTGGTCAGAGTGGCAGTATCGACCGGTCGACTAAAGAACACCTGCGGTCGAAACGTCGATCCGACGTCCACGCTTCCGTTGGTTGGCGTAATGCTGCTGATTCCGAAGGCCGTTCGTTCCGACAGTGTCACTTGTGTTGTGGACAGTAAGATGTTGCCCGCCGCATCCTCAACAGACACTTTCAGCATGTGATCTCCGGGACTCAGCCGAGAGATATCCAGCGGCACGCTAAACTGACCACTTCCGACGGAGAACGGCATGAGGGCTCCGTCGTCGATTTGGTAGAACGACCGAATAATTGCGGAGCCGGTTCCATCAACAGTGCCGATAAGCGTCGAATCAACCGCAAGATCCGCATTGATCGCTGGCGAAGTAACGGCGAGTGTCGGATCCTGTGAATCGAGAGTCAGGGCAAAGTCACGAAGGCCAATGTTGCCCGCAGCATCTTCCGCCTGAATTTGGAACGTATAACTTCCGTCAGTGGCAAGTTCTGTTTGCAAAGAGAACTGTCCGTTTTCGTCGAGCGATAGCGGAACTGGCGACCCGTCGTCAATTTGCACAATGGACATAGTGACTCCAGACAGATTGTCCAAAATCCGCCCTTCGATCGTCTGATTTGAATTTGCAGCTTCTGGAACGGATTTGATATGAATCACCGGTGCCGTCACATCTGCGGATGACGCGAACGCATTCAGCACAAAGTTGCCGATCTGCTGACCAATTTCCAAACCGTCCTGATTCGAAAATTCAAAGTGAATGCCGCCATATACGCGACTCCGTCCAGCTTCTGCGGCTGCATCGTTGAAGCTTGTGAAAGATCGTTGGACTCCCGGTAGACCAAGTGATTCGGTGGTGAATGCGACATCTTCACCGAGCAACTCTGTCAAGACTGTTGCGGCGGCCCCGCTAAACGTTGAGTGGCCAGAAACGTATTCCGGAAAGTTCGGATTGATTAGGAGAGATGACCATAACGCATCAGCAGTCGTGGCATCGTTGCCGTCGTTGGCTGCTTGCTGAATTGCAGTGACCGGACGCCAAAAGTCAGTGGTGTACTTTGTGTTCCATGCCACGATTGCAGCATCGGCAAGAGCCGTGTTAAGTTCTGCGAACAATCGCACGTTTGCAGACAGGCTGTTTTCCTGGTCTTGTGCAACTTGTGCGGCAATTTGATTCCAATGTCCTGGGGGAGTTTCCGTTCCAGCACCATCGGTCCAAAAACGAGCAATTTCGGTTTGCTCTGCAGTTCGAGTGGTGCTGCCAGCCTCGCCAAGGTCCTGCACTTCATTAAACGCCACTGAATATTCCGCACTATCCAAAGCAGGAGGTCCAGGCGTAGAGAATGCGTCGGCCGTTGTGATCACGAATGGCGTTAGATCAACCCACTGCGGCAGCAGAGCGACATCAAATGCCGGGGCTGTTTGACGCCATTGCCCGACGGCTGAACCTGGGTTGTGTTCAGCAAAAGTGTCCCAGCCGTCAGCTGCACGGATCGCAATAACTGCATCGGCAATCTGGCGACCGAATGCAACTCCGCTATCTTTCGCTGTTCCGTCGGGAACGGTGCTAAGGGCATCCGCCATGACCGCGGAAACCGCTGATTCCTGATTCGGGAACAGATACCGCAGAATGTGTTCGGCTGCCCCGGAAACGGCCGCCTCCAAAGAAGCATTGGCAGGTCTCTGTTGGCTGACGTAGAAAGCAGGAGTGCCTTCCCACGCGTTGACAACATCGAGCATTGCAAGGTGCAACATGGCCAGACCACGAGTCGCTTCAGGAGGCGTTGTTGCCGTATTACTGATCGCTGCACGAGCCGCCGTATTCCACCGCAGAACGGGATCAACGTTTGACGCTTCTTCAATCCGCTGAATGACGATAGTGGCCGACTGATCATTGCCGACGCTGGCGGTGAATGAGTTGTCTCCGGTTGCCAGTGTGACACCGGAGAATTGAAATGTTCCACTCCCGGATGAAAGAACCGATTGATTTGATTCAGCCAAAGTGACTGTGGTGTTCGGCCTTGTTCGCCCAGACAGAGTGACTCGGCCAGCATTTGTGATTTGGTCGCCGACAATGCCAGTGTCTGATCCTATGGCGAGATCTAAAGTTGGTGCTGGCAAAGTATCGAGAACAAAGTCTGCAACAACAACATCTGATATGTTGCCAGCTTCATCTGTCGCTTGAAGTCGCAGTGATCTTGAACCATCGTTCTCTCCGGTAAGCAGAAAGTCTGTCAGGATATTGAAGCGTCCATCCGTGCCCAGTGAGACCGGAGTGATCGGCCCGGCATCGACCTGGTAGTGGAGTAACGGACCAATGTCACCGTTGTCGTTGACTTGTCCGGCGAGTTCGAAATTCGTACTGCTGACTTGGGGAACCGTGCCCTCGTCCAACAGGATTTCCGGCGGTTGAACATCACTCAGCGGCTTTAATGCGTTATGCAGAAGATGTGGGTACTCGTAGTACTCCGGTGAGAGCTGTTGCAACAACGTTGTGTTGACTGTGCGTTGCGAGTTATCCCACGAGACAGCTTTGTGAAACTCTCCGTTCGGAAAGATGATGAACCACTGCCGCTTTCCGTTGACCAGTCGACCTTCGATCCACTTTTCCTGCTGACCGGACCAGTCCAGAAAGTAATGTGCTCCGGTTCGTGAAATGAGTCCGTAGATTTGATCGATTTCATACGAGGACGAGGAGTTGCTCGCAGTGTCGATGACAGGAAGCGTGGCCTGAGTCAGCAACGACGGATCTGAATGAACGTCGACGGTCAGTGTTGCCAACGTCCTCCCGGCTTCCGAATCCGTCCCGTTCCATGCCTTGAACTGCCCGTCAGATTGGACAAAGTAGAAAGGGTTTCCGAACTCGTTTGGTGTCCCCGTGAACCATGTTGCCGACGGGTTTGGAACTTCTGCGGGAACCGCTCCAGACTGCGAAACTTCAAACGCCTCACGAATCAATGCGGCGGAATCGAGGGGTGTGATCGGCCTGATGGCGTTGGTTAAGAGGACGGGGTCTGCGTAAAACGCCGGTGTCAACTGCCCAAGGTCTGTTCCAGTCGCCTGATGTTCAGTTCCGTCCCATGCGACGACCGAACCGTCCGCATCAACGAAATACCAGATGTTGCCCAACGCATGCGTTCTTCCTGCGAACCATTTCAGATTCAGATCCCCGTAGCTTTCATGCCAGTTTCCAGTGGCCGTGAAGCCATATTGCGAATCGAGTTCCCAAGCCAATTCTTCAGGAGTTTGGTTACCGCCGGATTCTGGTGCAGCATCGAGGAGCAATTGAGGATCGACGAAGACATCCTGGCCGACGTCCGCGACGAACTCACCAATACTTTCTCCATCTCGTTCCCATCGAAAAAGATCGCCAGCGGGGGTCAGGTAGTACCAGTCAGATTCGTTCGGCGAGTCTCCTCGCAACCACTTCTCCTGACGGCGGGCGACGTTTTCGAGGTAATCGTCGTGCGTCTGCTGGAAACCGAAGGTCTCCTGCAGCGTCGATAGCAGTGCTTGCGAATCGAGTGTGCTTGCGATTCCGACGTTGATCTGAGTATCCGGGGCTGTCGCACCACCGGACAATACTGATGACGTGCCGTCCAGAGAGATCGGACTGTTCGTCAATAAGGTTGCTGAAACGGTACTCGTTGAGAACTGGTACGTTCCGAATTGTGTGCCGAACTGTACGACGTAGTCGATACTGTTCGGGAGATCGACAGAATACTGACCGTCGGCATCAGTTCGTGTCGCTGAGACGAATACGTCGTCAGGAGTTCCAAAGACGCCGTCAACACCAAGCTCCCATGCCGTCAGCACTAAGTCTTCAGCAAAACGTTCACCAGCATCCTGTGATCCGTTGCCGTCGCTGTCATGAAAAACAACGCCACTGACGGAACTGAGCAGAACGACGTCTTCCAGCCGTTCACACGCTGCGAGCGATGTTGTTGCCCAACGTTTTCGTCGTCGGTCCGGTCGTCGAGTTTTTAGAGATTCAACGAAACGCAGCCAATTCTTCAAGGACATAACCCAGCATTCCCAACACGATATTTGACCCAGTTACCACCACGCCGTCAATTTCAGTAGGACGTGCAGTGCTCGACCCCCTAGGTGATACCCGAACGAAATAACAGAATCAACCGGTGAGCTTGAGGGTTTTGGGAAGTTCATGTACAGCTCGAGGCAGCAGGGGGAAATGTGCTGTGATTCGGGCCTGAGCGGCACCCATCGTATTGTCGACTACCCATATGTAGTGCAGCTGGTCGAACGCGCACTGGAAGCGCGTTTTAGCGCTGCGGCAAGCGGAAAAGCTGGAGTTATTGGAGGGGCCAACAGTGCCGGAAAGAGTACAGTCATACATGCACTCCACTTTGCCCGTGAAGTTTTTGAACGACACAACTTAGACGCCGACCAAACGATTTTTGGCGGCAAGTACATCGATCTTGGCGGCTTCGATAACTTTGTCCATCGTCACGATCGAGAGAAGTCAATCACTATTTGGATTGAGTTGGCCGGTGACGAGCAAGGGCTTCTCATCTTTGACGCTGACTATGACTTGTTGAGCACGAACCTTGACCTGCTATTCGGCTCACTTCTCAATGGAGCCCCGACATCAATAGCGGTTGAATTCACGATTCAGTGGAGCCGCCTGGAAAGTTGCCCACATGTTGCCCGTACGGAGATTTACATAGATGGCGTTGTATTTGCTGAGATTACTGCCGATGCAAACCTGAGCGGGGCGTTCGTTTCAAATTTGAAGTTAGATCACCCGAGTCTGCTTCAAGTGAGCGATCTCCCTCGTGACGAGGGGGATGGGGTGAGCCTTTTCGATCGTGAGTCGATGCTTTCCGTTGCTCTTTCATTTTGCGGGGAATGCATCGTTCCCGGTGACGGCCGGAGAATTTTGGTCAGCAGTCGAGGTGACGCCTTAATCTCTCCGCCGACGAAAAACTCAGTTTTGATTATGAGTCAGGGTTTGGGGCACCCCCGTCAGATAGCGATGAGGTCCTGAAGAGACTGAACACGTGTCACGACTTGATGCTGGCACTCAGTGAACTAATTGTGGGGCCATGCCAGCTGGCAAGGGATGGACTGGTAGGTTTGCGGTATCTCGGTCCACTTCGGGAGACTCCTGAACGATCATATGAACCGCCTCGATATCCTGATCCAGCCCGTTAGGCGTCAGGGCTTGGTGCATGGGATGAACTGAAGCGTGAGAGTGTTGGCTTTGTCTCGGAGGCTGTCGCACACGCTAAGCGAACGGCGCGACCAGGTCGAGCGCGACAGATCTTCGCGCGTCAGTCTTGGACATCCATCTTTGCTTCGCGATTGTCTCAGCCCTCTAACCAGTGACGACGTATTTACGCGATAGACACTCACTTTCAGCGATAACCGGGTTTAACCAGGATTGTACCGTCAAGGTTGGCTGTCATTTTTCTTGCCCGATTTCGTTCGAGTTCGAGCCCTACTCGATTGACATCTGGAATCTGTCACGGTGGGATCTTCGAAGCTTTGCCTTACTCCTTGCTCCCTTTCGTCCTCTGTGCTTCAGCAATATGTCATTTTCTCATCTTGTCATCATTGAAACCAGTGGCAATCAGGCTGCGATTTTCGGCACTAATCGCCTTCGTGAAAATGCCGGGAGTTCCGAACTCACGTTTCGCACGCGACGGACCGTTCTTGAGGCTGTTCGTGAAGCGACAGGAGAGGGATCGAGCCAGCTTCAGCTGTTGCTTGCCGCCGACTCAGCGGGCGATAACGCCGGCTTTCGACGCATTCTGCAGAGTGAGGAACTGCGAAACGAACTCATATCAGCTGGCGACAATGTCGGTGTCGACATCGTTGTCTGCACGAGCGGGAAATCCATTCTGCGCGTCTCAGGCGAAGATGTCGGGCGTGCGATTGTCCGCTCAGTGACCGCAAATACCTTGATCGAAACGCCCGGCATTATCATCTGCGGCGTTGTCCACCTGATTGGGAATGACAAGCCTGATGACGCGATTCAGAAAGCTCATCAGCAACTGCAGAAACTGCAGTCCGAACGGCGTGGCTGGGAACATCGTTTCCCCATGATTCCCATCGCCGCGGTTTGCAACAGTTCCGGACGCCCGGCGGCCGAAGTGGATCGCAAAGCAAAACGCTCGACTGGCGATCGTGATCTTTCAGCCACCAGCCTGAAGGCTCAGAATGACGAGCAGACCGGTTCCTGGTCGGATCGCATTCAAAAACTGCTGTACCGCGAGACCGGAAAATCAATCGTAGTTCCGGCTACGGTTTCGGACCTCGATGCCATGCAAGACGCGTGCAACTGGCTGGCGGTCGTCCACGCCGACGGCAACGGTCTGGGAGAAATCTTTACCGACTTCGTGAACTGCCTGCCGGACGGCACTGACTACTACAACACACTCAGAAAATTCTCGTGTGCTCTTGAAGCAATCACAGAGAAAGCGTTTGCGGAAGCGGTGGAGCAAATGAAATCTCGCCCCAGCCGCAATGAAAAAGGGGTTGAGTATCGACCAATCGTTCCGCTGATTCTTGGAGGTGACGATCTGACCGTTGTGGTGGATGGAACGCAGGCTCTGGCGTTCACATTGTGCTACCTGCGAGCGTTCGAACGAGAGTCGGAAACACACGGCATTATAAGCAGTATCTGTTCGAAGAAACTTGGCGCGGGCAGACTGGCGGCATCCGCTGGCGTCGCCATCGTGAAACATCATTTTCCATTCCATCACGCTTATCAGCTCGCGGAAGGACTCACAAAGTCCGCGAAGGTGGTCAAAAAAGAAGTTCGGCACAACGCCGGCCCCGGCAATTCCGACACTCTGTACCCACTGTCGTCGATCGACTTCCACGTGCTGTACGATGCTTCATTTACCGACGCCGACCACCTGCGGGATCAGTTCCTCACGGAGAACAACAAGACTCGGCTGACGGCTCGACCCTACATCGTCTCTGACACAAAGAATCTGCCGGAAGGGATCATTGGTACCGGACGACAGTGGGCTCAGGACAGAAGCTGGTTCATGGAGGACACCGCCGACGGCTACACCTCTTTGGAGTCCCTTGTTGACGAACTCAAATCGTCCGAGGGGCCTGACGACGACACGAAACAACGGCCAAAGCTCTCATCGAGTCAGGTGCATGATCTGCGGCACGCTCTGTTTGAGGGGCGAACGATCGCAGATGCTCGATTCCATCAGATCACAAAACGACACACCGGATTTGAAAAACTGAGCGAACAAACGGGGCCTACCGTGGAGGCTCTTTCGTTGTTTCGACAGTACCCCCTGAAAGACCCCGACGAGCACGAACCTTCCGATGCTTACGAAACCCGGCTGCTGGACGCGCTCGACGTCGCCGCCTTCTGGCAGCCAGCGAAAATCACCGATCGCAAAAAACAATCGGCCGTGGAGGCCACAGCATGAAAACTCTGCAGATTACCTTCCATTCAGACTGGCATGTTGGTGACGGAGCCGGACGCGTGGCACACGTTGATCGCCTGGTCCGTCGCGATTCCAAAACCAAACTTCCATTTGTGCCCGCAAAGACGGCGACCGGGATCCTGCGAGACGCCTGTGAAAGCGTGGCCGCCGCGCTGGACGAAAACCCACACATGTCCAGCGTCGCTCGGACAGAATCGGGGGACTGGCGTGATCTTGTGAACGTTGTTTTCGGAGACCAGCCAGCTCGGGAAGACAAACCGGGACCGAACGAACAGCGAAAATACTTCAAGCCTCGCCCATCACGTCTATCACTGCGAGCCGCAAACTTCAGTCCGGAATTTGCGCACGCACTCGGCAGTAGCGAAGAAGTTCGTGAGGCGCTGGTCGTGATCAAACCGGGTGTCGCCATCGACAGAGCAACCGGGCAGGCGAAAGATGACCACCTGCGATTCGAAGAATGTGTTCTCGGCGGATCAACACTGAATGCCGCGATGAAACTCAAAACTGATGGTTTGGACGAAGACACAGTCCTTGCCGCATGGGCATTGATCTGGGCCGGCTCGAAGACAATCCGCAAACTCGGTGGAAAACGCCGTCGAGGTGCCGGACGGTGCGACTGGGAATTGTCCGAGATCGACGAAGACTCGCTGCTCATTCGTCTGCAGGAACCAGCTCCCCGGGCAGAACGCAGCCTGGCAGATTCTGCCCCGGAACCATCAACGGCGGTGCCCGTGTCGGACGATGAATCGTGGACTTCAATTCCGCTCACTCTCACGCTGCAAACTGCCGTCGTCATCCCGACCCGCACGGTTGGCAATGTTGTGGAATCCGTAGATCACATTCCGGGAACTCATTTGCTCGGTTACGTCAGTCGGCGGCTGGAAAAGCAACTGGGAACGTCGGTGAGAGATGCGATCGCAGCCGGAGCCGTCCGTGTTCTTAATGCGTATCCCGAACTGAACGATCAGCGAACACTGCCGACTCCGTTCAATTTGTTCCACCCCAAGCAAACGGGAGGCCTGGGCAAAGGTGGGGGTATTATCAATCGTCTGCTCGAACCAGAACCTGCCGCGCAGCAAATGAAGCAACAACGCGGCGGTTTTGTGACAGACATTTCGGAGAACGACGAAAGACTGCCGCACTACCACAAGGTCGCGATGCAGGTGACGACGCACGGCACCATTGACGACATCGTCCAGCGGCCAGTCAGCGATGTGGTGGGCGTGTTTTCTTAT
>CAYZYB010000097.1:0-10090 GCA_964481505.1 uncultured Planctomycetaceae bacterium
GTCATGCACGCTAAGGGCAGGTACGATCGACTCACTCATCATATAGAGCATATCAGCACCGTCGGAGTCTGCAATCATGACACATAACTCCTGTTCAGATGGCCCTCGGCCATCTAGCTGCAGCTTACCTGTACATCCGTTCACCTGGCTCCTGGGTGGCTTTCTGTTTTCACAGACTATTCGAGTTGCTGCAGTCATTGCCCTGACTCTGGTCGGATTCGGCTCAACGGGGGTTTGTCAAAATGTACGGCAGGTGATTCCCGAGCCGGGCATCACTAAGGTGAAAACGCTTGAGCAGAACTGGGATGACCAGGCCGAACAGTTCTACAACATTCCACAGGGATCGCATTTGATTCCCTATCAATGGTTCCTGCACCTTGAGCTTGCCGAATCAGAGGCGTTGATCCGTGAAACCGAAAACATCCAACAGCTTGGCTACATTGCTCGTGCCCCCGGTGCCGGCAATCAAGACGGTCTGCCAATCGGCTTTGTTGAGGATGTTTCGAATGAGCCAACCCCGAAAAGCTACCTGGGACTAACCTGCGCCGCTTGCCATACCGGTCACGTAAATTTCGAAGGAACAACGTTTCTTATCGACGGAGCTCCGACGCACGGAGACTTTGAAACATTCCTGCGGCAGCTCACTGCGTCGATGTCAAAGACGCTTGAGGCACCTAAGAAATTCGAACGGTTCGCCAATGCTGTGCTTGAGAAGCCGGTCTCCGCAGAGAAGACTGGATTGCTGCGAAAGGAATTTTCAACGTGGCTCGAAGCCCGGCAATCTTACAATGAACGCAACCTCCCCGCAGGAGATGCCCCGCCATTCGGCCACGGGCGAGTCGACGCATTCGGTGCGATTCTGAACGAGGTCGCCGTGCGGTTTGCCGAAGTGCCTGGGAACCACGCTCCGGTTGATGCTCCGGTCAGTTACCCTGTCTTGTGGGATGCACCGCAACATGATTTCGTGCAATGGAATGGCGCGGCAGAAAACAAGAAGAGCAAGTTGTTGAAGGTTCTGGTGGGCACAGAACATATCGGGGCTCTGGGAAGAAATACGGGCGAAGTACTTGGGGTCTTTGGTGAAGTTGACGCCAGCGAAGAGCCGTCAATCAAGGAATTGAGACACTATCCCAACTCTGCGAAACGTGACCACCTGATCGCTATCGAAGACTCCCTGCAAAGCCTGTGGTCGCCGCAATGGCCAAAAGAATTTCCGCCGATCGATGAGGATCTGAAAGCGAAGGGGAAGTTGCTATTCGACGTACACTGCGCGAAATGTCATGAGTCCATTGAGCGTGACGACCCAGCACGGAGTGTGACAGCCAGAATGAGCGATGAGGGAACCGACCCCTTGATGGCTCAGAACTTCTTTACGCGACGGGCGAAGACTGGTGTTCTGAAGGGTAGGCGCGTGGAACCGTTGTCAAAGAAGTCTGATAGATTTGGCGACGAGGCTCCTGTTGGTCAAATGTTGAAGCATCTTGTGCAGCGATCGATCATTCGTTCGTCCAAAGACATCATGAATAAGGGTGAGGCACATGTGACGAAATTGCTCAGACGCCTGAACACATCGGTGGATTTCCAAGTGTCCGGCCGAGTAATCGACCACACGGAGTCGATCGCGGGTGACATCGCGGGACGATTCAAATTCGGAAGCAACGGCATTACTCGCCGAGTTCGAGGTGCGCTGGGAGAAGCGATCAAACGCCGGGCGTCACGGCTTGAAGAGCCAATTACCGACGAATCAAAGGTGGCATTCAACTACAAAGCCCGCCCTCTCAATGGCATCTGGGCCAGTGCCCCCTATTTACACAACGGATCGATCCCGAATCTCGACGAGTTGTTGAAGCGGCCAGAAGAGCGATCGAAAGATGTATTCAAAGTCGGCAATGCTGAGTTTGATCCGGTGAAAGTGGGATACAGTATCGACGAAGGGGACGACTTCGATCCTAATCTGCCAGGAAATAGAAATACGGGCCACAGCTATGGGCACGATGACGGCTCGCCGTTTACAGCCGATGAGAGACGGCAACTGATCGAATACATGAAAACGCTGTAGTCGGGTACCGTCTCTGGCGGTGAAAAGCCATGGCTCAGGCCATGGGGATGACTCGGCCAATGACTATTGGATGCTCGGAATCACAGGCAAGGTAAGAATCGATGTTGAGAACAGAGCAGAGCACTACAGTTTCCTACTTCAAATCTGAGGATGTCCATGAAATCGCAACACTCCATTGCATTGTCCAGCCATGCGATTCCAGCCACGGTCTTTCAGGCCGCCACTGCTTCGCCAAAGTCTGCGGTTGTAGTGGCGTATGGTACTGAAGGTGCCAAACCTCCCTTTGGGAAATTGATTGAGCATTATTGCGAAGGCCTCGCAAAAGCTGGGTACCTCGTTGTCTTCCCGGACTATTTCTCCAGCACGTCAACAGCACCCGGTCTTGCCACTGTTGCCCCAGACCTTAGCAAAATCGGGACTTGGGTCGAGGTAGTTTCGGAGCTTGGTGAATGGACCAGCAGTCAAGTTGCCACTGGGCCTGTTGCGTTGCTCGGGTTTTCACTTGGCGCCAATGTCGTCTTGAACGCGGCATTGCAACGCGACGTGACCGCCATCGTCGATTTTTTCGGACCAGTGACTAGTTTCGGTGTCCTGCCGCTACCAAGTAACGCGGAGCTATCCAAAGGTCGTGCGGATGGATTGCCTCCGACGCTGATTCACCACGGACGAAACGATCTGATTGTTAGGCCAAATCAATCGGCGACATTGGAAGGATGGCTGGATGACCACGGAATCGAGTGTGTTGTGCACGACGATTACGATAGTGGACATCCCGGCCAGCCGGAAATGGGGTGGTCAGATGCTGACCGTGATACTTCGCTATCAAATACGATTGCATTTCTATCGTCGCGACTTCCCTAGTTTTGGCTTCGGAACAGGACGATCTTGCGAAGACTGATTCATTGGAGAGGAATGATCGATCGAAAGTATCAATCCAGAAATTCGAGTCGCCGTCGTTGACAATGGCGTTGATATCTTGCACCCGTGGCTTGCCGACAAGGTTCTGCGAGGGCGCTGCTTCGATTGTGATTCTCGACTACCGATCCCTGTAGCTCGTCGGGGTCCTATAGAACACGGCACTGTCGTTAGTTGTGTGGTAGCGTCGCTCCAGATAGGAGTCGCACCACTGAGCCGCATTGTTCCAGTCCGATACACGGGAACAGATCCCTGTATTCAGGCAAAGGCGATTGCGTGGGCCGCGGCGAATGCAGATATCGTCCTTTGCCCATGGAGCTCAGTCGACGTCTTACGGTCGACTGTTATTGATCATGAAATCACAACTGCGGCGACGGTGGGGCGACGCAGTCTTGGGACAGTTGTGGTCGCTCCAGTGACAACGGATGGGCTAGAGGCCTCATATCCAGCCTCAAACGCTCACACCGTCTCCGTTGGACTTGAGTTGCCGGTCACATCGTCGGAAGCAACTGGTAAGCCATCCGCGGACGCACTTCTGCCCTCGACCTACTTCGAGCACATTCCCAGCGTGCCAATCTTTACACGACAGAATTCAGTGGCGCGCCGTACAGCAAGCAGGACTGTTCGGCCCAATGGATCTTCGTGCGCAGCAGCACTCGTTGCCGGCTTGATTGCCCGATGGTTAACTGAGGAGTCAAGTCTCACTGCTGCTTCGGTTCGTAGGCGGCTGAGTGACGGTGTGGATGTGTCAAAACTGTTGAAGTGCCCGCAGGTTCAATCTGAGAGTTTCTCAGTCTAGGTTTCGTCAGGAAAAGTAGATGTCCAAAGATTTCATTATGCACCAGGCTGTCGGAACCCCGTCCCCGAAAGGCAGTCGAAAGACACCACCAACCAATCGTCCTGACGACATGCACGCCGTTAAAAAACGTTTGCAATCACTTGGCTTCATCGAAACACCTTTGTCACGTGAAACAACAACTCTCGTTGATGACGACATTGCTCTAAAAACGCAGCATGGCTATTTCAATCACGAACTGCTGATAGAGACGTCAGACCACCACGATAGCGGGACAAGCTGGCTGCAATCTCTGATTGTCGAAGCAGGCACACATTATCGAACTGACTTTCTTGCAAAAGAGGAAGCTGGCAAGTTCCCAAATCAGTTCAGATCGTTGATTACTGTCAATGATATCGCCCCGGACAAAGGTGGAGCAACTCCTGATCATGCCGGACATCAAACCGGGCTGATGTTCGATCTTATAACTCCGAGGAAGGACGGTACCGGAAGGCGGAATCCGGATGTCCGAGCAACGCATGAGCACTACGACCGAGATGCGATGGAGGCTATCCTGAGAGCGTTTTGGAAGACTGGCAGGGTGAAAAAGGTTCTGTTCTTTGACAAAGACCTGAAAGACAAGAAGGTGACATTCAAGAGGCCCGACGGAACCGAAAGGACCGAAGACCTCTTTACTTCCAAGAAAGATCACAAGGCACACGCGCACATACAGGTGTTGGAGACTTCGAAAGAAGATCGTGACGCCAATACGGTTTCCGGCCCATTTTCGATTTCCGCAGATGTAACGGCACCTGACGAGGGCTCGGCACCCTCTACCGACGATCAAAAGAAGATTGCGAATCGACTCGTCGAACTTGGCTTCACATGGGCAAACGATGCGACAGTTGAGGTGAATCGACACGTCTTCGATAAAGGCAAACGAAAGAAACGTGGCAGAGTCTATGTAACGAAGAAAAAGAAGCGAAACGGCTTAGACTGGGCGATTCGCCTGTTTGCTACCATCTGCCGCGGGCGAGGCGCTGTGAGCCATCACAAAGACAGCGCACTTGCTGAAGTAAGCCAAAACGGTGATACACTCAAATGGCTCAACTCGACGCTTGCCCCAAGATGGCAGTCCATGCTACCCGGAACACAAGAGGCCGATTCGCGATTCGTAAACGCGATTCGGCTGTTTCAGGCCATTAAGAACGATGAGGTTTCGACAATCGCTACGGATGGTATCGTCGACCCGGAGATGTCCACGCATCGATGGTTGCGAGCAGAGAATGCACCTAAATGGGAGTCACTTCTCAACGACGATGGAACGCTTACAGATGCGTATGAAATAGAGCCCGTCGATTTCAGCCAGTTGCAACGACCAGACCCCACTCTTGCGGGACGAGCAAAACGGCTAATCGAGCTGGTCGCTAAAAAGTACAACGAAATACGAGCCGTTAACGCGTCGGAGAATTTCGAAATTCTTGGAGTTCGGCATCCGGGGGCCGCGTTTCCGTCTGGTGATGGCACGTTAGAAACGGGTCTTCGATTTCTTGTACGATTGCCAAAGAAGTCTGGTAGCGCGTCTCGTCCTGTGAACACATCGGACAACGATGCGTTTGACGAAGCTGCGATGCAGCAGGTCCTTACCGCATTCCATAGTGTTTTCGAGTCTGATGCGTTTGACGTTGCCGATCACGCAAAGCACTTGACGCTGTCAATCCCCGCAACAGTGAGCATTACGGAATCTCTATTCTCCAAGAGCGATGAACTCCACCACCAACAATTTCTAGAAATTCGTGTTCCAGTTCTAAAGGCGGAATCTGAAATTGAGATTGAAGGCTCTTTGGAAGAGGGGGCATTCTATCTTCAAGATCCACCAACGAAAGATTTTCAGCCGACACCAGAGGCGGACGGCACAATTCGCCAGCAACCGGTGCTGATTGCAAAGCAGGACAGCACGGGCAAAGTCAATTCGGTTGCGGTGCAACTCACACAATTTTCACCCACCGCGAACCTAAACGAATGGCGTTCAACGCCATTGGCAATGGAGCTGCCCCTGAAACAGCCTCAAGAGTTGAATACAGGTGCGACACTTGAAGAGGTGCCGGAACCTATATGGATGAACTCACTCGAAGCGGGTAGTGCTCCGAAATCCAGTAGAGCTGTCAAAGCTCAGAAACCGATCGATCAAGCGGAGTTGATTCCAGATGGAACCGAATGGGAAGTTGACCTTGGCAGTTTACTGTCTCGGACAATGCCCTTCGTTGACACAAATACACTGACAAATCTGATTCCGATGTCAGCATCTGTGGTATTTGAAGGTGTCGCTGCAGCCAGAAAGATACGATTAAAAACTCAGTTTGGTGCAGGTGTCTTACCGAAACCGCTCGCCGGCGAGGTTCTATTAGGCGGGGACGAATCCCAGTTAGAATGGCAGTTTATTTCGCAGCGACGTGACCGAAGGCAGGCAAGTGCAGCGGAACTGGGAACCAGTGAAGATGATCTGATCGATGATGATGCCCTGCTAGCGCTCGAATCCGCTGAAGGACCCGATTCAGAATTCAGTGACGAACCCGTCAGAGGAGTCGATCTGGATTTCTTTGAGGGGTGGAGAATGCGAATACCAATCGGCATCCTACCACTGGATCTGCCGCTCCTTGGACGAGCGATTGAGTTAACGGGCCACTTCGACCTGCTGCTGGATCTTAACGGACGACTGGCATTCAACGTGAATGTCGAGCTGACGAATCAGTTAATGCTGGAGCTCGGTACTCCGATGGTAAGACTGTCGGGTGATGGAGGGGATGAACCGTTTGCTCATCTGAATGTCGGAACACATGGAATTGATCTGGAACTTACCAAACTGCCGCAAGTCAATTTGGAAATCGACCCATTTCAAGCTATCGATCTGACAGCGAAGCAACGGGCTACAGTCGCAAACGTCTTCAGTGATTCCGCTGATAATGCGTTGCTTATCAAAGTTCCGCTCGTCGAGGCTACTGACACCGACCACCCGGTCTACCGTATTGCCTGGTCGGCAAGTGGTCCTGTTATCAGTATCGATTTCTTCCGTAATCTCTTCGACAAGTTGTTGGGAGACGGCTCAGAAGCGGAGATCAACGAAAAGCGAGAATTGGAAACCATGAAGGGGCCGCTTCCGGGCGGTGAAGGCGGAATGCGGATCGCCTTCAAGAAACACAAAGACACGTTGCCATGCAAACTTGAAGAGCCGAACGGCAAAAATAGTAAATGGCGACTGACAGTCCCCGTCAATCTCGAAGTGCTGAACGGTAACAAGCCGGTTGTCGGAGGCGACGGAAAACTCAGTTTTCAACTCGAAACGGAAAAAGACGGCACCATTACATTCGACTCTTCGGCGTTTAGCTGCAAATCGGACAATACGTTGACGGTGCTGAAGGAAGGCGGCTATCACGCCGCGTTCGGAAAAATTCTTTCCTTCCATGTGCCACATCAGACTGGATTCAAGTTTCTATTTGATCCCGTGGGGCCGCAGCTGATGCTGGATTCAAGACCGGCAGCAAATGGTGAGAAGCCACTACCGATGTCAGTGCGAATTCCAAGCGTTGATGCTGAAACTGACGCTGACCTATTGGCAGAGGAACAGAAGCAGCAACACTTTGCCTTCGAGCTCAAGGACTTCGCAGCGCATGGAGCGGGCTTTGATCTGGAAGCTGTCGTTCGATCCAACTCCGTGGGGCTTGGTGATTCCAAGAGCGTTGTGTTTGCCGACAAAGTTGCTGTTCAGGCCCCCGAGGCGGATAAGGCTGGAGAGGCTCAGGATAAGAAACCACGTCCGCCGCGAATCGGTGACATGCGATTTACGAACAGCCGACTTGTTGCTGCGAGCCTGCAGGCAAGTGCTAGGCTTCCGTACTTCGACAACGCCGTCGGTACGTTGGGGCTTTCCGTGTCAGAGACTGTCGACGATTCCGGAAAAGTCGGTCAGCTGGATTGCCTCGGAACATTCGATGTGACGGGCAAGGAGATCTTCAACATTGACCAGCTCTACGCGCAGTGCGAAGTTACCTCACTACATCTTGAGACTCGCTACAACGGCGAGTGGACGAGTGAAGGTGAGATATCGGGCAGTGTGAAGTTTGAACCGCCAGCCGGAAAATCAGGCAGCGACGTTGGAACGCTCGCCGAGTTATTCAACGGAGTGACCGTGAGTTTTGAGGACATTGACCTACTCAATCTGGCGTCCGGAAAGGGAAAGATAGGTATTACAACACCACCCAAGTCGTTCGGTATTGCAAACATCATGCGAGTCGACCTCCGTGGGCTGGAACTTGGGATTGCTTCCGATGGCAGAGAAGCCAAACCTCGACAGTTTGGATTGCTGGGAGACATTTCAATCCTAAGTCTGCCGGGGATGAACTCTGAATTCACGTTTGGCGGAATCACGCTGATACCTGAATTCCCACCGAAGTTTAGAATCGCTCGCATTGCAGGCCATGTCAGCACGCCCGGTGGCTTCGTTATGGACGGAGCAATGGAGCATTTTTCATCGGCTCAGGAGGAAGGATTCGCAGGAAAATTTGGCCTCACAATGAGCGGCATGCCACGAATTCTTGGGATGCTGAAGCTAACCAAAATTCGTGCGAAGAATGGCGAATGGACGCCCAGCATGGCCCTGTTCCTTGAAGCCGATTTCGACCAGCTGCTGATGTGCGAATTTTACCTTCGCAATTTGGGTGCTGGCATCGGCTTGCGCCAACATTTACGTGGGTTGGGTCCCGCGAAAAAGGGAACGACGTTGCCTCAGCGAGTTATGCAGTTCGTCGACAATCCACTTGGAATTCCACATCCAAGAGAAACGACTTCCTGGGAGCCAACAATACCCAAATCGGCGCGCAGTCGGCTCGACTGGATGTTTGTCGGATCTGGTTTGATTACGTTCAACAAACTCAAACCGAATGAATCTCACGTTTTTGCCGGAAGCGTGCTGTTGTCGATCGATCAGGACCTGGAGATCGTCACCGCAGTCAATGCTTGGTTGTTTGCATCTCCAAACGAAACGCGGACAGCGGAATTCGCACGACGGCCATGTGTTCGTGGTGCGATCGCTATTTCAGTTCGAGAAAGAACTTTGTTTGCCTACTTTAGGACCGTACCGAACCCAAAGTTTGGCAGCAAAATGCCGGAGATTCTCGGTGAGGTCCTTAAGGCGTCAGAAGCCTCGATGAAGCTAATTGCCGACCGACATGGCTTCCTGCTCGAACTCGGCTGGCCCTGGGGATTACGGATTGGCAAAAAATTCGGGAAGTACCTCAGTGGTGAATTGAAGGCAGGATTTCGTTTCGGGATTTATCGTGGAATAACTGCTGTCGGTCAGAACTTCTCAATTGACATGAAGCTTGAGGCCAAAAAAGAGCTGCGAGCCGGTCGAGCCTCAGCGAGTCTTGAGGTCTTCGGCCATGGCTACTTCAAGACACAATTCGCAGGAGTTATTACTCAACGATTTGAGACATTGTTGCTGGGCGACGTCCGGATCGGGGCAACAGTGAGATTGCGAGCGTCACTAAAATGGACGTTGAAGATCAAAATTGGCTGGGTGAAGATTCGCAAGACGTTTCGTTTCAGTGCGTCTTTCAGTATTTCCATACACGCCGCACTCGTTGCGGCATTGGACACTTCGGGCGGAATGGGCTTTGCCGGTCACGCGAAAGTCTCACTTTCGGTGTGCGGATTTCGTGTTCGCGGGGAAGTTGGCTTCGCATTCAACAGAGGGCTTGTCGACAATGTTCGGCGCAAAATTGATCGCCTCATGCCACCGAAATCTGCGTTTAATGCTGTTGCGGCATTCCCATCGGCAGTCACGATAGATACGAGCTGGCGATATCGATTCGTCAGGCTTGGCAACGTTTCAAATGCGGATGGTGGCACGGAACGTCGTCGACTGCGAGTTGTCTTGTTTGTGCCAACCGGAAGTGAATACCCAACATTCTCCGGTGTCGGCCCGCGTTACGAGCTAGCGCTGACGAAACTGGGGCGTGATGCGTTTGAAGGATTCGTTGGCAACGAAAAACAAGGACGAGAATGGTCAGTGATCGGTGCGGGGCAGAGTGAGCCTTCTGCCGGTGAAGGAAATCTCAGCTTAACTCTGAGGGGACTTCTTGCTTCCACCATGACAGCCAAACCGCGTGCTCCGTTCCTGGGCGGCCCGCACGTCAAAGTCGAACTGACCGGAAGTTATACATCAGCTGTTGAATTGAAGCATGAGCTATCAGCAGGGGAATCAGTATCCCCTACGACCTGGTTCCGGAAGTATGTCGCTGGTGATGATGTCGAGTTCGGGCCAATAAAGATTGATCCAACAT
>CAYZYB010000098.1:0-9966 GCA_964481505.1 uncultured Planctomycetaceae bacterium
GTACTTCAGGTGGCGCAGACGCGGCTTTGCAAATCTTCGATTCAGGTACGCCCTGTCAATATCTTTGACCATGTGGTCGCTCACACCCAGATACCTTGCCGTGTCTTTGGCGGTCATCATCTTTCTCAGGTCAATCACCAGACGCGCGAAACTGTGAGTGTGATTCTTTCGGGGCACAACTCCGGGCAGCGGAATGGTTCGCACCAGACAACAGTCTCGACACTGAACTCGAGGAACGTGTATCTGAAGATCTGTTCGTCGCGTCCCGACAGGAGCAGCCTTGACTTGACGTAAACGGCAGCCTCGCCGAATCACATCGAACGCCCCACAAGCCGAACATCGAATGGCTTTTTCCGGAGCCTTCATCGTCAGACAAATGACTCCGTTTCGATCAAACAAAGAACAATGTTGATACCCCTGCATCCCAATCGCTCGGTACAATGACGATGTGGACATTTCGGTCTCCTGATGAAAGTCGTCAGAAACTCACATCAAAGCCGATTTGTCCACTTTTCCATACCTTCAGGGGGACGCAGCAAAACCCCGCGCATCAGATTCCACGTTGAACCATTTTTAGATGTCGGCGGTGCGAATCAAATTAGACGTGCCTGACATGGTCCCAACACTTTAGGTTTTCACGCTGCACCGAAGATTGGCGTGGCTGAGTTAGTAGCTCGGCTCTCCGAGCCGAGGATTGTGTTCCTCTCGGCTGAGACAGCCGAGCTACTATGAGTAACTTTCTGAACAGGCACAGTTCGCTGAAACTGGATTGCGTGCGAATGCAGGTGTGGTTCTATCTCGGCTGGATCAAACCGCTTTCCCGGACACGCTGCTAGCTGGTTAGGTCTATGTCAATCGTGTTGGCGCCCGACTTGACTTCAAAGTGTAGATCGCCTTCTGGACCATACCGGGACGGGATCGTCTCTTTTTTGCCGGGCTTGTAATCTTCGTCTCCAACCTCACCCTCTGGGCTAACAGCGGTCGAAACGCTGACATGATGCTTTCCTACCTTCGCGCCAGCGGAATCAGATTTGTACTCGAGGGTATATTTGCCCTGGGCATCGGTGACGGCTGTCGATGATCTTCCACCGCCTACAGGATAAAATGACAAATTCGCCCCAGCCACAGCCTGTCCGTCAAGCCTAACAGTGCCCTCTACAGTGCCAAGGTCAGGCATTTCGCCTTGAGAACCGCATCCGGCAGCCCCAAACACTACAGTCGCTAGTGTGATCAGTAATCGCAGTTTCATCTGAAAACGGCTTTCTATTGGTGCTATGAAGAGAAAGAGCACGACTGGATCAGTCGTGCTCAGGGTCAGTTCATCGATTATAGAAAAGGATTGTTTAGTACTCGCCAATCACCTGGCCGTCATTCCTTCCCAGCAGTCTTTCGTACGTGCTGTCCACGTTGGGCTCAAGGTCGGTAGTGTCCGGGTTATGGTCAATGTTCTCACTGATGAACCGAACGGAACCATCCATCAAGAGAAACTGCACTCCACCTGGGTGAGGGCTGCTGAAGCCACGGCGACACTGAACACCGTCAGTGCAATTCAACGCACGTTCACCAGATCCGCAAGCTTCGACGAGACCACGGTCAGAATTATTGCCAGTGCTTCTTTCCACCATGAACACAACACTCGAACGGAGCTCAAAACCTGACAAGACGTGTGCTCGCTCGCCAATCCCGAGCGTGTTGCTGGTACCATCCGTGATATCCCGCATGCGATACCTACTGTTCAAGTTAAAGACACCGTCTGCAATATCAAGCTGCGGTCTCAATTCGGCACTACAGTTCACTGCAACATAGTTCGAGGTTGCAAGTGCATTACCGTCCATAAGGCGTTCGGCCACAGTATTCACAGGCGGTCCCGTGTCAGATGGACAGCGAAAAGCTGTCAGAGGGTTTACCATGGCCGCTAGTTGTACGGGGTTGTTCAAAGCCTGAGATGGTCGGGTCTGGCCAACGTCAAGGGTGTTGAAGAGTGCAGACTGCTCAATATACGGCAGAATCATTGCTGACCAGTCCCAGTTATGGGCACCGACAGCTCCACCTTCTTGAAGGACATAACCCGGAGGGAACGTCAAGTTAACATCATGGTAATTGTGCAATGCGAGCCCGAGTTGCTTGATGTTGTTTTTGCATTGCGTTCTTCGGGCAGCTTCCCTTGCCTGTTGTACCGCAGGCAGCAGGAGAGCAATCAGAATGGCAATAATGGCGATGACCACCAAAAGCTCAATGAGTGTAAAGCCACGTTTAAGACGCTTCATGTTACATTCCTCAAAATTAGAAAAAGAAAAAACCTAGAATATTTGCTTAAGTATAGGCTCAGAAACGATTTAAATCAACTCACAGTCCTTGAAATTGATGTCTACTTCCAATAGCCACAGATAATCAAAGACGACTCAGCAAATAGTGGCCAGGATTGGGGCATATTCCCAGAAAAAGACACCCGTTCTGCATGTAGCCGTCATCTCTTTGCCAAAGACGCCCACCGGAATCGCATGTCGATTTCGTTCCAGGTGGTGTGATGTGGACGCTAATTCGGACCAGTGGTTAAGGTGGATTTATTGGTCTGAGATCATCGTGGCATTATTTGGCGGTGAAGGATGGTGCCTAAACGACCACGATTTGATTCGAGATTCAAGGTGAAAGTTGCTTTGGACACGATTCGTTCGGTGAAGACGTTCATTGAACTGGCGAAGCAGTTCAATGCTCATCCGAATCGGGTGACTCTTTGGAAGAGGCAGTTGCTCGAGAGCGCAGATCAAGCCTTTGAGTCGACAGGATCGAAGGTGGCGAAGAGTGATGAACCCAAGCCGACCGAACTGTTTGAACAGATCGGTCGATTGAAGGTAGAGTTGGAATGGCTCAAAAGAAAACAAAGTTGCCGAGCACTCGTGATGCGATGCTGGAGTGGATCGACCGGGATCACGATTCTATGAGTGTTCGTCGTCAGCGCGAGTTGTTGGGGATTCATCGTTCGCGGTTGCATAACGAACTCGTTCCGGAAACGGCCGAGAACCTGCTGCTCATGCGTTTGATCGATGAGCAGTATTTGAGGACGCCGTTTTGGGGAAGTCGCAACATGACGAACTTTCCCAGAAGGCAAGGCCGCGAGATGAATTGCAAACGAACGCTACGTTTGATGGGAAAAAGGGACCTTGACGGGATGGCTCCACGGCCTTCCACGAGTCGAACTTCGCCAAGGCATAGAGTGTACCGTTACTGAATAGATCAGACAGGATGAAAACGATCCGGTTCGTCCTGTGAATCCTGCGTAAAAACAGGCCAGCGCTGGCAAGAGAACTGGAAGTTGTTTTCGGGCTGGCTCCTACCGGCGGAGGCAACGCGCAGCGGCCGGTAGGAACCGGCCCTACTTCGCGATGACCGGAGCACGCGCAGTTGCAGGCTTCAGGCAGCGCGGCGGAGTGGTTGAGCGGGCGAAACCTGGGGGGTGGGTTCCTGATATAGATGCTCGCGCGTGCTGGGCATTCCGGAAAGGCCTTTGGCTTTCTGCTTCGTTGCCACAGTCTGGTAAATTCTGGCACCGCCGTCGCCGAGTGCAAAAACGCAACCGGCGAGGTACAGCGTCCACATGCGATATTTCTCTTCACCAATCTGGCGGATCGCTTCTTCTCGGTTCGATTCCAGGCGTTTGCACCAGTGACGACACGTCAGCGAATAGTGATCGCGCCAGCCTTCGACGTCATGAATATCAAAACGCTTACTTTCCATACACTGAATCATATGCCCGAGGTGATCGAGTTCTCCGCCTGGAAAAATGTACTTCGCCAGCAACCGACGTTCTGGTGACATTTTGCGGAAGGCTTTGTCGCTTAGCTTCGCAGGGCGTGTAATGCCATGATTTAAAAACATGCCACGATCTGGAAGCAGTGAACTGACTTTTTCCATGTACCCGGCCATGTTGTCGATACCGACATGTTCGACCATACCGATACTGGAAATCTTGTCGAAGGGGCCTTCGACATACGCGTAGTCTTTCAGTTCGGCCGTCACCTGACCTTCCAGGCCAAGATCGCTGATCCGTTTCTGAGTAAGCGCAAGTTGCTGCTCAGAAAGCGTGATTCCGTGCGACTTCACGCCGTAGTATTTTGCGGCATGGCAAATCAAGGCTCCCCAACCGCAGCCAATATCAAGATGCCGTTCGCCTGGTTTCATTTGCAGCTTGCGACAGATCATGTCCAGCTTATTAAACTGCGCCTGTTCAAGTGATTCGTCCCAGTCATGGAAGTAAGCACAGCTGTACAGCATTTGATCGTCGAGAAACAACTTGTAAAATTCGTTGCCGACGTCGTAATGAAACTGAATGAAGTCTTTGTTTTCCTTCTGTTCGCGATGCAGGCCCGTTTCGTCGCCACCGTAACAATGTTCGACGTCGGTGGTTTCTCCTTTAGCAAACAAAAACGACGACGCGAACTTTGCCAGAATTCCGACAGGCAAACCTTTCGTCTTGCTGCGACTGTTTTTGACGCGAGCCTTTTCGATGAACGTTACCAAATCGGCGCCGTGATAATTGATCGCACCACGCGCGTAGAGCCGGAGCATTGTTTCCGGTTTAGGACTCCGCAACAGAGTGCCGATGACGCCGGGGCCAGAAATCGAAATCTCAAGACCCGGTTCGACGTTTTCCCCCAACGCAACAACGCTGTCATCCCACAATCTGACGGAGATCGGTGAATTCAAACGACCACGCAGGTACTCGAACAGTTCCGTGGCTCGGTTAAGTTGCCGTTTTGACTTCGCATCCTTGCTGAACATCTTTTGCTCCACAGTTTCGCTTGCATGTTGGCTGTGTGTGAATCGTCGCCGAAATTCCCTGTTCGGCGCAGACGATTATCTCTGAAGCTGAATTCTAGCAGAGCCGCTGGAGTTACTGCGAGAGAAATTGCCGCTTGGTTTTGCAGCAAATTGTGCCGAATGCGACAGCGTTGGTAATAAAAACGTTGCCATCACGGCCAGCAGGCGGACCGATCAATCATTCGACAGAAGCTGTTGGCCAGACCAACATAAGTCTGCGCCTTCGAATGCGATCGAGATTGTGATCCAGCTTGGTTTCTTCAGATTCGCCACAGCCGGAAGATCGTTCACCGGTTGCCGGCTATGCGAAGCCTTTGCCGCAGTCGACGGTGAAACGCTGCTTCATGCCCCGGCGGCTGAGTTCTGCATTCAGGACGCTGCGGTAATGATTGAGCCGGACTTCTGCGTCGTCGAGTGATCCACCGAATGAGCGTTCTTCTTCGAGATAAACCAGCGGAATCGGGAATTCGGCAATTCGCCAGTTGAGGTCGGCAGCCTGAATCCACAGTTGCAACGGCATTGCATACCCCGGATCGGTGATGTCCAGATCGGCGAGTGACGATACGCGGTACGCTTTGAACCCACAGAAGGAATCGGTGATATCAAAGCCAAGCTGATCATTAATGCAAGCCGTGATCTGCATGTTGATAAGTCGCCGGTCTTCCGGGGCGACGCTGTTGCGATCGAATTCGGCGAGATACCTGCTGCCGGAAACCATGTCCACCGGCTGAGCGGGGTTGTCCACGAGTGCGGCGATTTCAGAGATCAGCGCTGGCTGATGTTGGCCGTCACAGTCGATCGTCACAAGGACGTCGTAACCGTACCTCAGAGCATGGTCGAACGAAGTCTTTAGTGCGGCCCCGTAGCCTCGATTTGTGTCATGATCTTCGACATGAATCACGTCGTCAAATTCATGCAGCGCGGCAGCCGTGCCGTCTGTGGACCCGTCGTTCACAACCAATATGTCCGACGCGTGCTGCAGGACCTGATTCAGTACGCTGCGGACGTGTTTTGCTTCGTTGTAAACCGGCAATGCGGTAAGAATGCGTTCTTTCATATACGTCCATTCTAGATCTGAGCTGCGAAGTGTCAAATTCCGGACGGCGATGCATGACAGTTCTGAGTGTCGTCGCAGAAAGTTGCGAAGTTGGAGAATGTGACCGGGGTTGGAGTGAGGTACGAGCGAAACCTCGGGGTTTCCTTCGCAAGCTCAGTCCGATCCTGGCCACCCGTTTTAAATGCAACAATTCGTTACCACACCCAACAGTCCTTCCGGTATCCAGGCCTCAACACGACGAACACAACCATTCCGCAGTAGTGGCGGCTTTCAGCCAGCAGCCCCGATAGACACATGACGCAAAGAACGGTGGCCGCCTTACAGGAAATTAACGAATTCCCCGGAAAACCGCGCCATCTACTCGGCAGCAGTCTCTTCAGCCTTGCTCTGCGCCTTCTCTTCCACCGACTCTTCCTCAGGCGCCTCCTCCTTCGCGGCTTTTTCCTCGACAGGCGCTTCGGTGGCAGATTCCTCCTTGTCGGCTTTCGCGTCCGTCTTCGCAGACGGAGATTTTTCTTCCGCAGCGGCTGCCGGTTTTTCAGATGCGGAATCCTCAGCCGGTGGCTTCACAGCTTTGGTGTCCGCGGCATCATCATCAGGTTCTTCGTCAGCGGGAAACGGAACCAAAGGTTCCCTCGGGTACCCTTTTCCAGCCACAGCGTCAGAAGCCTCTGTGTTGTACTGTTCATCCAACCGTGCGGCAAGTGCATGCCAACGGTTGGAATTCCCATAGTCAGCGAGCTTCAAGTACATTCGTGCGATTTCTATCCGCCCTTCTGCGTCGTCCATGTTGCCACCAACTTCTTTCAGCCCGGCCTGAATACCGTCTTCCAGTTCACGCAGCTGCTTGACGTTTTCTTCGGCGATCGCAAGCCTTTCCGAATCTTCTTTCACCTTGTAAACGCGAGTCACCATTTCGAAAAGCTCAAGATCGCGTGGCATCGTCTGCAGCAGCGGCTTCAACAGCACTTCTGCCTGATCCCACTCTTCGTTCCGAATCGCCAGCAGCAATGCCATCTTCTTCGTTTCCGGCGCCAAACTCTCCGCTGTTCCTTCAGCATCGAGTGCTTCTTTCGCTTCGTCAAAGCGTTCAGCCGCAATCAACAGCTGCACACGCTGCGCTGAATCCTCAAACAACATAAGATGTTCGTCGACGGCTTCATTGAGCAGTTCTTTGTCACCCACCTCAACAATCATCGCTCCGTAAGCCCCCAACACCTCAGGCGTCGCAGCAGAAAAATCTCCAGGCGTCGACAGGAATTGCTTAAAGTCCTCGATCGCCTCATCGAACCGCTTTTGACTGACCTTAATCAACGCTCGTGTCTTGTAGGCAGGCATCAACTCTGCGTCATGTTCGATAGCTTCGTCCAGAGTATTCTCGGCCAGTTGCTGAGCTCCGATACCATAGTACATTTCCGCCAATGCCACGCGGGTCTTTCCGCTCGACTCCGGCGCCTTAGCCACAGACTGCTCATAGCAAGTCATGGAGTCTTCGAAGTTCGCCATCCGGCGATGGGCGGCCCCCATCACTTCCAGCGCCTCAGCTTTCAGTTCGTGGTCCTCAGGAACCTTTGCAAGCAACTCCAGAGCTCTCGGATCACGACGTTCTCGATGAGAAAGAACACCTTGCAGATACGTCACCTGCACATCGTAGCCGTCATAGCGACGCAACTTTTCCAGCCTCGCTTTGAAGGTCTTCGAGTCCATCTTCATGCCATTACCGTTCAGATCCTCAAAGATTGCCTGTGGATCTTCCGGAGTGGACGACGAGATGACTCCCGCGATAACGGCAATGGTGAAAATCGCCAAAAGTCCCCAAAGCCACAACGGTGGGCCGCCTTTGACACGTGTCGGGGGAGGTGATTGACTCATGATTTGTCAGCCGTCTTCAATGGTCAGTACGAAAGAAAATCAACCGCCAGCGGCGGCTTCGCAGAGTCTGTTTTCGCCCCAAAATCGGCGCGCATCTCTGCTCCATACCGGAAGTACGCCAGCTTGCCGACAAGTATTGGGAAAATCCTCGGAAGCCGCAAAAACACAGAAAAACAAAGCCGGCGCAACAATTTCGCTGCTTTGAACGGACCACCAGATCGCCGAATTCACTCCATCAGGAATGATCTCGGTTTAATGCCGAAAATGGCGTCGACCGGTGAATACCATGGCCATCCCGTGCTCGTTGCAGGCGGCGATCACTTCGTCGTCGTTGCGAGACCCGCCCGGTTGAATGACAGCTTTGATGCCCGCTTTGGCAGCTTCGTCAATTCCGTCGCGAAAAGGGAAGAACGCATCACTGGCCACCACTCCGTTCTGACTGCGATCACCAGACTTCATTCCCGCAATGTACGAACTGTCCAGACGACTCATCTGACCGGCACCGGCCCCCAGCAGCATGCCCGCCTTCGCAAAGACGATCGCGTTCGACTTCACATGACGGCAAACCTTCCACGCAAAACGAAGGTCAGCCATTTCTTCATCGGTCGGTTGCCGATCTGTAGTGACCTTCCAATCGTCTTCCAGCTGAGGCAGGTCGTCGCGATCCTGAATCAGCAGACCGCCCGACACACGACGGTATTCGGCCGCTCCCTTGCCAGCGTCAGAGTACAAAGCTTCCATCAGTCGCACGTTCTTGCGCCACTTCGGTTTCGTTGTCAGCAATTCGAAGGCGTCGTCATCGTAACCTGGCGCAATGACGGCTTCGATAAATCGGCCTGGTTCACAGAGTCGTTCGGCCGTTGCCAGATCGACGTTGCGATTGAGGCCGATGATCGATCCGAACGCGCTGATCGGGTCGCCCGCGTGAGCGTTCTCAAACGCGTCAGCCAGTGAGTCCGCAACAGCACAGCCGCATGGGTTGTTGTGTTTGATGACGCACGCTGCCGGCTGGTCGAATTCTGACGCGATGGACTTTGCAGAATCGAGATCCATCAGATTGTTGTACGAAAGCTCCTTGCCGTTTCGCTGCTTCGCGTTCGCGACGGAAGTGGCCGGTGGATTCTCTTCGACATAAAACGCCGCCTTCTGATGGGGGTTTTCGCCGTACCGCAGCGATGCCTGTTTTTTGAACGTCAGCTTCAGCGTGTCGCTCCAGTCAGAATCGTCGCTGGCTTCAGAAGTGATGTCTGCCATGTAGTCAGCAATGCCTCGATCGTACTGCGCCGTCATTTCGAAAGCCGCCGCGGCGAGTTTGCGGCGGAAGCCTTCGTCCATGTTGTCGTCTTTGACTTTCTGCAGCACGTCGGTGTACTGATCGGGCGAAGTGACGATGCCCACATGAGCGTGATTTTTGGCGGCAGACCGCACCATCGACGGCCCACCGATGTCGATTTGTTCGATGGCTTCCGGCACCGTGACGCCGTCTTTCGCGATGGTCTCCTGAAAAGGATACAGGTTGCAAACCACCAGCTGAAACGGCAGGATTCCGTGTTCCGTCATTGCAGCAGCGTCCGTCTCCAGAGTCGGTCGCCCCAGAATGGCACCGTGAACTTTCGGATGCAGCGTCTTCACGCGACCGTTCATGATTTCCGGAAACTCTGTGTATGTGGTGACGTCGATGACGTCGATGCCTGCGTCTTCCAGGTACTTTCGGGTTCCGCCGGTCGACAGAATTTCAAAACCGAGCTCAACAAGCCCTTTAATGAAGGTGTCGAGTCCCTGTTTGTTGCTGACGCTGACGAGAGCTCGACGTGCTGCAGAAGTACTCATGGCTTACCGATTTCGTGCCGTTGGAGGAAACAAAAAAAGCCGCTGACAACTCCTGGCAGCGGCTCTCCAAATTTATCCACGAAAAACGCCCACTTCAAGCCGAGCCGCCGTATTCGTCCGGGCTTTGCAAGTGCCGCCGCCGAATCGGGTTGGCTCAGGTGCTGCCTGTTGGTTCTATGAAAAGAATCCGATTCCGCAAACGGTGTGGAAGCAGGCGCTTTGTGCCGAGATGGACTTTCGCCGACAGGCGAAGGTGTGCGACGCAATAAATAGAACCGCGTGGAATTGGGAGCACGTTGGGTGGGCGGAGTTGGAGCGAGGAACGAGCGAACCACCGGGGTTTCCTTCGCAAGCTCAGTCCAACCCCGGCCACCCACAAAATGTTGTGC
>CAYZYB010000099.1:0-9938 GCA_964481505.1 uncultured Planctomycetaceae bacterium
GCTGTGCACGGCCGCTCGCCAATCGCTGCCTCTTGAGCCTGCGAACTACTCAAACACCATCCACGCAGCTTTCAAATATTCCGTTTCCGGATTGTTGCTGCCGATGGGATGACAGGGGGCCGCGCCGGATTTGGCGATGATTTGCATGTCGCGGGCCGCGTGGCGGGCTCCCTTGCCGTCGCGGGCCGGGGAAATTTCTTCGCCCGATTGGCGAGCGGCCGTGCACAGCAGTTTCATGAATTCGTATTCGTTCAGCAGACCCGCGCAGGTGCAGCTCAGTAAGAGGCCGCCGGGTTTTACCAGTCGCATGGCGAGGCGATTGAGGTCGAAGTGTTTGCGAGTGCCTTCTTCGATTTCCATCCGTGTGCGAATCAGTTTGGGCGGATCCAGAACCACGACGTCGAATGTTTTTCCAGCGTGGATCATGTCGCGCATGTAGTTGAACGCGTCGGACTGCACAAAGCGGGCTCGCACCTGATTGAGGTTGGCGTTTTCTTTGGCCACCTTTAGCGGCGCTTCGTCCAGGTCTACACCGATGACTTCTTTTGCCTTGCCGAGTTTCATGGCCTGCACGGCGAAGCCACCGGTGTAGCAGCACAGGTCCAGCACGCTTTTGCCTTCGCAAAATTCGGCCAGCTTGCGACGATTCTCGCGTTGGTCGCAGAAGAAGCCCGTCTTGTGGCCACCGGCGAACTTTACTTTGAACCGTGTGCCGTATTCCTGCACGATGACTTCTGACGGGCAGCCGTCTGACATGATCGTTGGGGGATCGAAACCTTCCTGTGCTTTGAACTGCGGGCTGGTTTGGACGATCGTGTGTTTGGTGCCCAGGTGAGCCGCAAGTCGCTGAAGAATGGCCGTTCCGCGCCGGTACATTCCGAGGCTGAATGCTTCGGCGGAAAGGACGTCTCCAAAGCGGTCGATCACCAGTCCCGGCAGGCCGTCGGCTTCGGCATGGACGACGCGGTAAGTGTCTGTCACACCGTCAAGCTTCAATAAATCCCGTCGCAACTGTACGGCTGGTTTCAGCTTGGCGTCCCACATTTCATCGGTTGGCAGTTCCGGCGAGCGCCACAACATTCGCAGCGCCATTTCGCTGCGGGAGTTGTACAAACCATAACCCAGCAGCTGTTTTGTTTTCGAATAAACGGCGACCAGGTCACCCGGCTTCGCACCTTCGACAGAATCGATCATCTTGCGAAACACGGCTGCGTGAGAAATTCGATTCTTGACGACGACGATCGGGATCGGCGCTGCCGGGTCGGGAGACAGCTGTTCGATCTGACTCAGCGACGCTGGTGCTGAGGAATTGCCACCTGACGCCTGAGAATAATGTGGGGAACGTTTTGCCATGATTCAAATGCCTGGGAGTGGTTTTGCTGCAGGCTTGGTTCAATTGTCGGGGGAAACCCGGTGACCTACGGAAGATTGTCGGAGTCAAAAAACGGATCGACGGGTTGTTCTCGATATTACTTACGCAATGATGCAAGGACGCTGGGAACGACGCTTTTCGCTTCGCGTCTTTGCGCGAGACTGTGGATGACTAAGTCGATCACCGGGTCATTCTGCCGTCGCACCGAAGTTAGCAACATCGTTGAGCACCGTGCGGAGCAAGTTCGACCGTCCATTGCGGGTCCGACCGTTGGCGCCGCTGGCTACCAGGGCGACGTTATCATGAAGCTGAAGATCCATAAATTGACTTTGATGGCTTGTTGCGGAGATCAATTGGAGGTGAGTGGGTGTGGTCGGAGAAAGTTGCGAAGCTGGAAAGGGTGGCCGGGATTGGAGCGAGGCACGAGCGAAACCCCGGAGCTTCTTTCGCGGGCTCAGTCCAACCCCGGCCACCCATTTTAAATGCAAAAATCTGCTACCACATCCAGTTGAGTGGCGAATGATTCGGACGATTGGATACTCACGCGCGGCCAGATACGATTCTGGGAGTTTCCGCCGAGCCCATTATCTGAGACTGCCATCATATGAGACGTTTCCTCACTGTGTGCATCGCAGTGGCGTTGATTCCTGAGATTTTCTGCGACGCCGACGAAGCTGCCATGAAGACGTTGCCTCATTGGGTCTGGGTGGGCGAAAAGGACGTTGCGAGGGAGGTCACGCTTCGAAAAAAGTTTCATTGTGCAGGTTCGATAACAGAGGCCCGACTGCAGGTGACGGCTGATTTCGCCGCGTACTCGGTTATGTTAAACGGTCAGACGGTGGCGACGGTGGACGACTATGGTCCGCTGCTGAATCTCGATGTAACGGCGCATTTGAACCGCGGCGAAAATTCGATCGTGCTGACGGCCGTCAGATCATCCGGCCCGTCAGCGGCGGCGGTGGAATTGGACCTTTCCGCTGGTGGAGAAGTGATTCATGTTGTTAGCGATACTTCCTGGCAGGCGAAACCGACTTCTGCTGCTGTCGAGCACCATTGGGCGCCGGCGGTGAGTTTGGGCAGGGTGAATGCGAAATTCTGGCTTGATCCGCGACAAGACAAAATCGATGCCTTCGACAACTACGAACAGTGGCGACTGGCGAAGGAGACGGAAACCGCGAATCCGCCGACTGTGTCCATTCGGCCTGGATTTGAAATCGAACTCTTGCGAAAGGCAGCCGATGATGAAGGTTCCTGGGTAAGCATGGCCTTCGATCCAAAGGGGCGACTCACGATAGCTCGTGAAGATCAGGGGTTGCTGCGAATGACGCTGAGTGACGACGGCAAACCGGAATCCGTCGCAACGATCAACGACAACCTGAAAGAATGTCGCGGTCTGTTGTATGCGTTCGGCGACCTGTACGTGAACGCCAACAATTCGAAAGGGCTGTATCGATTGCGCGATTCCAATGGAGATGACCGATTTGACGACGTTCAATTGTTGCGTGAATTTTCGGGTGGTGTAGGGCACGGTCGCAACGATCTGGCGTTGGGACCGGATGGAAAAATCTACAGCATCCATGGAGATTCGGTGCAGTTGCCTCAGGAACAGATTCGAGATTTCACCTCGCCGTTTCGTGATGGACCACGGAACGAAAGATTGGCGCCGCTGGCTCAGGGACACGTTGTGCGAACCGATCGAGATGGCAAAAACTGGGAACTGGTGTCGTCTGGTCTGCGCAATCCCTACGGGATCGACTTCAACCAGCATGGCGACCTGTTCACGTATGATGCGGATGCAGAATACGATATGGGAGCACCATGGTACCGGCCGACTCGACTCAATCAGCTGACGTCCGGTGCGGACTTCGGCTGGAGAGGACTGACGAAACAGTGGCCGCCATACGAGCTTGATCACGCGGACAATGCGCTTCCGACGGCAACCATCGGCAAGGGGTCTCCGACCGCCGTGCAATTCGGTACGAAGAGCAACTTTCCTGCGCCGTGGCAGAACTGTTTGTATATTCTGGACTGGGCGTACGGCCGCATTGTGGCCTGTCATCTGTTTCCGCGCGGGGCTGGATATGTATGTCGCAGTGAGACGTTTGCGAAGGGCCGACCGTTGAACGTGACTGATCTGGATTTCGGACCCGACGGCGCGATGTACGTAATCACTGGTGGGCGGAAGACAGAATCTTCGCTGTATCGAATTCGCTGGACAGGCAATATGGCGGCGGACGTTGTGACGCCGCATCAGGTTTCGCGGCGACAGTATTCGGAACAACAGCGGGAGCTCCGACGACAGCTTGAGAACTTCCACACAAACACAGGCGCTGATGTGATCGATGACATCTGGCCGCATCTGTCGAACTCAGATCCTTCGATTCGGCAAGCGGCCTGCGTTGCGCTCGAACATCAGAAACTCAGTCACTGGCAGCAGAGGGCTCTTGCAGAAACGGATCCTTCAACAGCCAGTGTTGCTTTGTTGTGCGTTGCTCGGGGCGCCGCGGAGCGAATTTCGGCGGACATTGTTGCGGCGTTGAACAGGCTGCCGGTCGAAGATCTTTCCACTTACAACAAACTCGCGGCGTTGCAGACGTGGTCATTGTGCGTGGCTTACCATGACGTCGCTGGCGAAAACACGCTGGCAGAATCGCGAGCCAGGCTTGCCACCTGGCTCGCGAAAGAAACCAATGCTGTGACGACGTACGCACCGACAGGATCCGGCGATCTTCGTGGGAAACTCAGCCGCGTTGTGATGACGATCGACAATTCTGTTGCGAACGCTGATGTTGTGAAATTGATGAAAACGTCGACGCGACAGGAAGACCGAATGTGGTTTCTGTTTCTGCTTCGAGATGCAAAGAATGGCTGGCAGGCTGATGATCGGGTCGCATTCTTTGAAACGCTCAATGATCTGCAGCGGAACGCGATTGGCGGTGTCGGGATGCCGGAATTTCTGCAACAGATTCGGGAGGCTGCCGTCGCCAGTCTGGCGGTTTCGGAACGCACACATTTGGGTACTCTGGTAGATTCAACCGAGTTGGGGGAAGAGGAAGTAACAACCATCACGAGGCCTCATGTGCGTCACTGGACGGTTGACGATATCGGCGAACTGTTGATGTCAGTCGGTGGTGAGGCCAACGCTGATCGTGGTCGCGAACTGTTTGCGGCGGCTTTATGCAATCGCTGTCATCGAGTCGCAAAGCGCGGCGGGATTATTGGGCCGGATCTGACGTCAGTCGGTAGACGATTCAGTTCCCGAGATCTGCTTGTGTCGATTCTTGATCCTTCTGCCGTTGTTGCTGAGAAGTATCGCAACGTTCAGATCGTGAAAAAAGACGGGAAGATGATTTCCGGGCAAATCGTTAGCAGCGGTGATTACCGTTCCACGGCCATACGAATCGCAACGGATCCGCTGAACGGTTCGAAGGTGGTGGAAGTGGCGAAATCCGACATCGAAACGCATCAGGAGTCGCCCGTATCGCCGATGCCAAAGGGGCTGCTTTCGACATTGACGGCTGATGAAATCGCAGAACTGTTGGCGTGGTTGAAGGCTGGCAGTCAATAGCTCAAGCTTCTAATTCGTATCTCGGGGCAGCGCCACCTGATCGTCGCTACCAAGATACACCAGCAGATCGCGGACCTGTTCGTTGGAGAATGTTCGCAGCAGACCTTCGGGCATCATGGATACGTGCGACTTCACCAGTTCATCCACGTCGTTCATGGCGAGGCGGATCTTTGCGTCCTGAGTTCTAACGATCAGCCACCGGTCATCCTGATGCACCATGAATCCGTTAAACAGTCGGCCGTCCGTTGTCAGGACGGTTGTTAGGCGATAGGCAGCGTCGATTTCAGCACTGGGATCAATCAGGTTGCGCAGTATGTAGTCCGGCTTCTTTCTTCCGGAACCCGTGAGGTCCGGCGCGATCGTGCCACCTTCTCCAAACAATGTGTGGCACTTGGCACAGGTTTGTGCGAACACCAGCCGACCGGCGGAGGCGCTTCCGTCCGCCAGATACTGTGGTGACATGAGTTTTTGGTAGGCCACAATTTCATCAGACTTTTGCATCGCAGTGGCATCGCTGGCCCACAGCTTTTTGATGCGGCTCTGCAACTCGACAACGTTGAATGATCGCAGTTGTTGCAGCGTGTACGCGGAAACATGGCTACGGTCGACCACGCCTTCTTCGATGGCATCCAGCAGCGCGTTGGCGAACGACTGCCGGGTTGCCAGAACGCCGACAGCATCCTGCTTTTCCTGAGTTGGCAATGATGCATAGTTGTCCAGCAGCACCTTCGTGGTAGCGGAGGAATTTCGGATGCCGAGGGCCATGATCGCGTCGCGTCTTAGAGGAGACTTTTTGTTGATCAGTTCATGCAGCATTTTGACGGGGGCGCCATCCTGTAGCTGCAGCAGAGATTTAAGAGCTTCACGGCGATCGCTTTCGTTGGCGCCGTTGTTCATGACCGTCGTTCGCAGGTTACCGATCGCTTGTTTGTCGCCGAAGATTGTCGCCAGCTTTATTGCGATCGATCGCAGTTCAGCATCTTCTGCTTCTGCGACTTCGGCATAGAGACGCGTCCAGTTTTTGGGAGGCTGTTGAGTTCCCGATCCGTCGAGTGCTTCGAGCGTTCCGAGCAGGAGGTTGTGGCGAATCGTTTCCTGCTGTTGGTTGGCAGCGGCTGCGATAACTGCGTCGATTGCCGGAGATTTTTGGTCGATCAGGCGCCGCGCGATGTGCTTTCTGATGAGGGGGATTTTTGATTCCGTTGCCAGTTGCAGAGCGGCTGCTGGATTGTTTGGCACAGCTGGTTCAAGGCCGTACCACGTCATGAGTGGCAGATACGGATCGGTGGCGTCCTGTGCGTGGCTTGTGAGAGCAGCGGCAATGGGCAGTCGGTTTTTGTGCGGTAGGCGTTGCAGGGCGCAGGCCAATTCGAGTCGCACTTTCGCAGAAGAATCGTTGGCTGCCATTCGGGCGAAATGATCGATTGTTTCGGTCGAAATCGCGGTGTCGATAGAACGCGGTGATGTGTCGCAGGGGCGGTGGTCGACGAGAAATCGAATCGCCCATCGGCGAACGTGTTCACTGTTGTGGTCCAGTAGTTTGGTGAGTGTCGATTGCGAAAGCTTGCCCATGCAGTGGAGTGTCCAGAGGGCTCGCAGCTTGACGGTTTCCTCCATGTGCGTTTCGAAGATTTTTGTCAGTCGCGATGCAGCTTCGGTGATGTCCTGGTGTGTGGCAGCGCGTTCCTGCAGCAGACGCCGCGCGTGCCGAACGTACCATTCGTTGTTGTGCAGATGCAAATCTGCGAGTTCCAGCGACGAACGTTTGTGCAGGTCCGTTTTGGGTTTGGCAACAGATCCGTACACGAACTTGTACAAACGCCCGCTGCTGCGATGGCTGCCGTCGCTGTCGTGACATTCGCCGAAATCATGCCAGTCAGAAATATAGACGCCTCCATCCGGCCCGTACTTGATGTTCATTCCGCGGAACCAGGGGTCGTTGGCAAACATCAGGTCTTCCGCGTGTTCGCCGACGTAGGTCGATCGCTTCGGAATCAGTCGATCATTGTTGACTCGACTACCGTGCAGGTTATTCGTCAGAAAAGTGCCGCGGTACTTTTTGGGCCAGTTATCGGCCAGGTAAATCATGGCGCCGCAATGAGCGTGCCCACCGCCCGCGACTGAGTGTTGGTGATACTCTTCTTTGTGATCGTGGTGCTCCTGTTTCTTTTTTCGATTCTTCTGATTCGCGGGTGCTCGCGAACTCTGCCAGCCACCGCCGCCCCAGTGAAGATGATTGGCGATCGTTTGAATTCGGCTGTAAGCGTACGGATTGTCTCGCTCATTAGCGCGACGTTCGCAGTACATTCCGGGAATGATGTGCCACAAATGCGCGAGTACCGTGTTGGCCGTGATCAGGTCGCCGTATTGGTTGAAGTCGGCTCCCCACGGATTCACCATGCCTTCGGCCGTTTTTTCGAAGACACGCGTTACGGGATGGAATCGCCACAGGCCGCGTGTGATCTGCACGCGCTGGTCCGCCGGTGCGCCCGGTTTGCCGACCAGTGATTTTGAAGACAGACCGATGGCCCCGTACAACCAGCCGTCAGGTCCCCAGTGAAAATTGTTCAGGACGTTGTTCGTTGATATCTGAAACCCATCCAGCATCACCTGCGGGGCGGAATCTGGTTTGTCGTCGCCATCGCGATCCGGAATGAAAGATAGTTCCGGCGTATTCGCGATCCACACACCGCCGTGTCCGACAGCAAGCCCCGTTAGATATCGTCCCTGGTCGTAGAAGATCTTTCGTTTGTCGAACTGTCCGTCGTTGTCGGTGTCTTCGAGAATCACGATACGGTCTGTGCCGTTACCTTTTTTCCACTTGGGGTGCGAATAATTTTCGACCACCCACAGTCGGCCACGATCATCGAAGTCAAACGCGATAGGTCGACGGATATCAGGTTCGCCGGCAAACAGTGTCACGGAAAAACCGTCCGGGACGGTCATACGTGCCAGTGATTCGGTGGGCGTTAAAGAAACGTCGCCCGGGTTCTGCGAGTTCGTGACTCCAGAGGGCAGGTCGTCATACCCATGGGCGTACGTTGAGAGTGAAAGGAATCCGACAAAAATCAAGAATCGCATGAAGCACCACCGGGTCGATATTTTGTTGGTTACGAACCACATGAATCTTCACGAATGTTGGAACGCAAATGCGACTGATTCGCGCGATTTCGTGTGATTCGTGGCAAAAAACGAAATGTCAGACTCGCAACCCTGCATGTAACTGAGGTCACTACGGCCTGCGGATGTTGACATTGCAATTCACCACTGGACAATTCAATCTCAACTCCTTATCCGTTCATGGCTGATTTTTCATGAGGACCATTCCTAAATACCAACCTCACTACACAATCGAGGACTATCAGCGCTGGGAAGGTGATTGGGAGTTGTGGAACGGAGTCGCCGTTTCGATGTTGCCGAGTCCGTTTGGTCGACATGGACAGTTGCTGGTGAGCATTGGAGCGGCGTTGTTGAACGCGATTGACGAAACCTCGTGCGCCGCAACAGGACTGATTTCAATCGACTGGATCATTTCTCCCGATACCATCCTGCGGCCAGATGTGACAGTTGTCTGCGGCGGCCCTCCGGAAAAGCACGTTGAAGATGTCCCGGCACTCGTTGTCGAAATCCTGTCCGCCAGTACTCGCGAACGTGATCTGACGTTCAAGAAACAAATCTACGAGCAACAAGCGGTTCCGTGGTACCTGATCATTGATCCTGATGCGAACACATTGCAGGCGTTAAGATTAAACGACGCCGGAGAGTACCAGCCGGTCGAGCACACAGAATCCCTGTCGGTCGACATCTGCGGCAACTGTTCGCTGGCGGTCCGTGTTGACAGACTGTTTTCGTAGCTGGTCGCGTTGAGTGTTGTCCGACAGCAACACGCCTTTGAGAGAACGGCTCTAGCTGAGCAATAGCTGCAGGTCTTCTGCGGTCAGGCTTTTGATCAGACTGCCGTCAGCAGAAACGATGGCGTCGGCGAGTTGACGTTTTTCTTTCTGCATTTCCAGAATGCGTTCTTCTACAGTGCCCCGACAGATCATGCGATAGGCGAACACATGTTGTTCCTGTCCCATGCGGTGAGCCCGGTCGACGGCCTGTGCTTCGACGGCTGGAATTGAGTGATGAATGACGGCTAACATTCGCTCGCAGAGACTTCGGCTTCTGTGTCATAATAAACCGCACATTCGCCGTCGTCTGTGAGTTCCGCGCGGACCAATGAGTTGGCGCTGCGACCGGCGGTGTGCCAGCCGCCTTTTTCCATCAGGAGTACGTCTGGGCGCTGACGTTCATCGAATTTCAGGCGGACCTGAATAGAACCTTGTTCTGTGGAAACAGTAACGACATCAGCGTCTTTATGGCGGGGTACTGAGGATGGGTGCACGATAGCATCGGCTGGGCCCTTTTGAGTTTCAGACGGCCATTGCGAAGCCTGCGATTTCCCCGTGGACAATGCCGTCACGTGGAGCGATGTCTGTGACGGCGTACGCAGCAGATCCGGGTGTAACTCATAGATCAAATTTACTTTACCGGATGGCGTACCAAACTTGCGTCCAGCGAACAGTACATCGTTGACGAACGGATTTTTCAGGGGGCCGTTTTTGAAATCGTCTGAAGTGAAACCAGCGACGTTTAGTTTCTTTAGCAAACGCTGTTTCCACACGCTGGCGTCCACGTCGAATTCTTCGGCCAGGCCAACTCGCCGAGACAGTTCGCGAAAGATCGCGTGGTCGCTTAGGACACCGGTCGGAGGTGCGACCACGGGGTTCACTTCGGCCAGATAATGATGACCGTAAGAACCGATGACGTCGTCTTCTTCCAGAAACGTTGTCGTGGGCAAGACAAGGTCCGCGCATTTTGCGGTGTCGGTCAGAAATGGATCGACAACAACGGTGAATTCGCGCGTGCGCAGTGCTTCTGCGACTGTCTCTGAATCCGGCAGCATCGCCACGGGATTGGCGCCCCAGACGTAGACCATGCGGATGGGCGGATCAC
>CAYZYB010000100.1:0-9891 GCA_964481505.1 uncultured Planctomycetaceae bacterium
ACTGAACCTGCGAAGAAAACCCCCGGGGTTCGCTCGTACCTCACTCCAACCCCCGCCACACTTGCCAACTTCGCAACGTTCTGCGACTACACCCAATAAATGTAACAGTATCGGCAACATCCTGTCGCCATGCTGCGGCAGGATGCCTCAGGTACGGTTGTCTACCATTCTGCCAGTTTTGCGGAAGTACGGCGAACGAAAATCATCGAACAGCTTTCAGATACTCGAAATGCCGCGAATTCTGTGTGAAAGCGTACCATGACGTGCTCGGATGTCGCCGCCACACGTGTCTTTAGCTGGGATCTGTACGAAGCCCATTTGAGCTTCCGGCTGAGAGCCGACGATGAATTCCGGATGCCGTCGCCATTCAGATCTTCAGCTTCCACCTTTCGCCATTGGCGTGACCGGCTGTTCCCGCTTTCGGTGCTTCGTGCCAAACGTCACCCGCGGCAACATCAATGGTGCCGCCGTTGTTGAAGTCCGCTGCCGACACGCCGTCTGATGGGAAGCGTTCGTCGAGCTTAATGTGAACCCCATTCGGCGCCGTCGTCGGCCCTACAGATCACGCCGAAACATGAAATTGCGGCGACGAAACAGAAAAAGAACGGTTAGCACGGCACCATTCGTCGTCGCTAATTGGGTGGGTTGACAATTGAGCAGCCATCCGCGCTGATGCGACTCCTTTCTGACTGTTTTCTGTATTGTGAACGCCGTTTTTTCGGCGTTACTGGTCTTCGACTTCGATAAAATAAGACATGGTTCAAACGCACAACATCGACGGTATTAACCTTCACCTATCTACGCCGGATTCCAGTCCGGGCGAATGGATTGGGCAGGGTGAAGTTCTTAAGCAGCTGCTGGCCTGCTGGTTGGTTGTTGATGAAAAAGACCTGCCGCTAACGCCGCGATTGGTGGGTACGCCAGGCATCGGAAAAACCACGCTCGCGATTTCGGGAGCTCGACTGCGTGAACAGGAATTGTTCATCTATCAGTGTACGGCCGACACACGCCCCGAAGATTTGTTGGTGACGCCGGTGCTGGCCGAAAGCGGAAAAATTGCCTACCACGCATCGCCGTTGGTGACAGCGATGATCAAAGGTGGAATTTGCATTCTGGACGAAGGCAACCGCATGAATGAAAAGTCATGGGCCAGCCTGGCACCGTTGCTGGACTACCGTCGCTATGCGGAATCGATCGTTGCTGGAATCACGATCCACGCGCATCCGGAATTTCGGTGTGCTGTCACGATGAACGAAGACGAATCGACGTTCGAGATTCCGGACTACATTCTGAGTCGTCTGCAGCCCACACTGGCGCTGGGACATCCGACTCGCGATGACGAAATGGCGATTCTGAAATATCACCTGCCGTTTGCGGACGACCAGATGCTGGGACTGACGGTCGACTTTCTGCAGGAAGCACATTCGCTGAACCTGGACTTTTCGACTCGAGACGGCATCAACATTCTGCGGTTCGCCCTGAAGCGACTGGCGCAGGATCCCGAGCACCCGGTCGCTCGCGACGACGCCTGGCGAGAAGCCCTCGAACGTTGCCTGGGTGAAGACGCTGTCGATCTGAATGGTCTCGCCGAACGCAAGAACCAGTCGCTCGGTGGCAATGCCGTTCCAATGGGGCTGGGTGACTTCTTCTTCTCACCGGGCGATCCGCTGCATCCGGACCTTGATAACGAAGACGAAGATGATGATGACGACGGCAATCCATTCGGTGGAACGCCTCCGACTTCACCTATTGACGATCCTCCCTTCGACCCGGACGGAGAAATGCCGTTTTAGGGGAGAAGTCGTGATGCGGTTGACGCCGCCTGGGGACCGCGCGGGCGAAAAATGGCGGACATGGTTTGTCAAGGGGCGCAGTTTTTCAAAGTAAAGCGACCCTCTGACTCTCTGCCCCAGCGTTTTGTGGGTGTTGCTTGAGTTTTCGAGTTCACTGCGACGGGTAATTATCATGAGCGACGTCAGCAAACCGAAACGGTCCCTTGGAAATCTCATGAGACGACTTCTTCGCATCGTTCTTATTAGTTACGGATTGGTGATTATCTTGTTGGGGTTCTTTCAGCGCAGGCTGCTCTACCATCCGCGAAAAAGCGACAACCTGCCGGTCGCTCAGTTCCGCGATACAACGTCGATCTTTCCTGCAGCATCAGATGTTGAGATTCGCTGCGAGGACGGTGTCACGATACGCGGCTGGTTGTTGCAAAAAGAACGCATCGCACCGAAAACAGATCCGGTGACTCGACCATTGGTGATTTTTTACCATGGCAACGCCGGAAATCGCGCGGGAAGAGTTGGGTGGTATCACATTTTTGCAAACGCCGGCGCCGACGTGCTGGCCATTGATTATCACGGCTACGGAGATTCCGATGGAAACATGACGGAATCGGCAATGGAGATCGATTGCGATGTAACGTGGAAGTACGCCACAACAGTTGCCGGATACAAACCGCAGGACATCATCATCGTAGGCACGTCGCTTGGTGGAGCCGCAGCAGTGATCACCGCTTCCAGTCATACAAAACCGGGTGATACTCCCGCCGGAATGATGATCGTCGCTTCGTTCTCTTCGATGGTTGACGTTGCGAGCAGCCTCTACCCGTGGTTACCGGTTCGAGCGGTCCTCGTTGATCGCTATCCGTCTGACGAACGCATCGGCAGCGTTACTTGTCCGGTAACCATTCTGCATGGAGATGAGGACAGCCTCGTGCATCAACAGTTCGGGCGAAAGCTGTTTGATGCTGCGCCGGAACAAGCGGTGGATGGCACACCAAAGACGTGGGTCAGCATGGGTAAAGTGAATCACAACAACCTGACGGAAAACGGCCACCGTTTTGTCGTCTCGGCGATTCGTGAACTGGTTCAGCACTGGCAGCAATAAGCAATAGCTCGTCACAAACGGTAACGCCAAAAAAAACAGCCTGCACGCTTTTTGGCGAACAGGCTGCTTTCGTATTCAGAGAGCTTGTATGAGAAAACTCGCTTACAGCTTGATCTCACTCAGCGATGGCAGTCCGAGCCAGCCGCCGGACCTCTGCTGAGTTCTTGCTGTGCGTTTCAAGGGGCCCTGCGTTGCAGATCGTCGAACGTTTTTGGCCTGTTGCGTTTTCCGCGGCTGAGACTTCTGCCACGGTTGAGCAGAATTCTGGCTGGCCAGCCGAACGTTGCTTTTTGGCGTGTTCGATTGGGCAACGGCAGTCACCGTTTTCGCAGCTGGGCGAGCCATCTGTGGTTGTGGAACAGCAATTACCGGACGCACGCCGCGGTAGTTTGCCATCTGTGCTGCCTGGCTCCGTTGCATCATCTGAACATAACCCATGTCACAGCTACCGCCGATCATTTCGGTTCCCATCATCGATCCATGGCATCCGCCGCCGGTCATTTCGTATCCTGGTACCGGACAGTATCTGTTGTGGAAGTTGGAAGGGTTGGGAACTGGCAGGATCATGGATGGTTTCGGACGCCATGTTGGCACGTTGGAATAGCTATAGCCGAGTTGAGTTGTATCGGTAGGCTGATAGACCATTGGAGCGGCGGCACCGTAGCCACCGGCAGCGCTGTTCGACCAATTACGGCTGTAATATCCGCCGGTTCGAGTCACTGGAACGTGTGCGGGTGGTGCCCAACCGGAATCGGGGGAACCTTTGGTTTTGCAGCACCACACAAAATTCTTCGCTGTCGGGCATCCCAATCGCGCCATACGGCCAGCCGGGCTGCATGGGCCGGCCCAATCGAGTGCCAGATCTCGAGTCGTGCTGCGAAAATTGCACTGTCGGTTTTTACCACCCCGACGATTGGTGTCGCCCCAGCCATTGCTGTCGCAATAGTCGCCCTTTCGGCAGCGGGGCGTTCTGCATCGATCAGAACGTCCGTTACAGCCTTCCGGTGTGCAGCTTGTGTCGCCGCAGCCGTTGTTACAGCTAACCTGCTGTACGTCACCTGCAAAGGTTTGGGCAGCAAGCAGCGTGACAGAAAGAGTCAGCAGTGAACGAGAGAAAAGTTGCATGTGTTCCGTCTCCTTCGAAGCCCTGAGCTTTGTTCCGTTGAAGGCTCAAAACGTTCGAATCAAATGCGTTTCGGTTGCGGGTTGAAACTGAAATTCGTTCTTCGCGTCGGTCGCAGGGCATTGCTGCCCTACGGCTGACATTCACGAGTGATTGTCGAAATCAAGCAGAGACCTACCAGCTTTGGTGTGGTGACTGTTGAGCGGCACCGGGTGAGTAGCTGCCCATCTGAGTGATTCGGCTTGATGGTGTTCCCCAGCTGTAGTTGTACGAATGACGCACGTTTGGAGCCAGAGGCACAGACATATGCACACCGTATCCCTGAGCTCCATATGCCGGACCACTATCGCGGCCGTCGGTGTAGCCTGGATCGTCTGCATAGGTCACGTTGTAACATCCGAGCGGTGGGCATCCCTGGCCGTTGCAGCCCGATGGCACCAGCCAGCCGAACAGCGTATTCGACAGTCGCTGGTTCCGCGATGTGTAGTTCAACTGTTGACCACGCCACCAACGTACAGGCCAGGCAGTAACGCCGTCTTTAGGAGTTGCTCGTGTGAACAGACTCCACATGCGTTGGTCAAAGTCATCGCCGAAACAAACATCGTTGTCACAGTGCTTACCATTACGTCGCATCCTGCCGGCGTCTCGTCCACTTGGGAAGTATCCGTCGCATTGGCCACGTCCGCTTTTACAACGACCGGAATGGCAGCCTTCGAATCCATTGCCGCAACCGGAGCCACAGCCGCCACTCCCACATCCATCAGTTCCGCAGCCACATTGGCCGGATTGACAGGAAGTCAAAGCCATGGGCTGATACGCCGCAGGTGGGCTCTGTTGACTAAACGCGGCAACCTGGTACGGGTTGCGATTCGTCTGTTGTGCGAACTGGCCCATAGAAGATTGGTATCGCTGGGCAGCGGCGGCGTACCGTTTTGCGGTGGCGACTCCACTGTGCCCGGCAGTGCCATAGGCCGTCTGTTGAATCCCAGAACGCTGCCCGGTGCCCATTCGCACGATTCCCGGACGCGTATCTGCGTCAGAAATCCGCACAACACCTTCTTCAGCAGCAGCGAAGCTGGAGGTGACCAGCACACAAACCGCGGCAGCGAACCATCTCTGTGTTGAGTTGTTTGGTCGCATTATTATTCCACCTACGAATGTCGAGAGTTGTTTAAGTCGTGATTTGTTAGCTGTATTTGTTTCGGAAAGGCCAGCATCGAAGCCTTCGTTTTCGGATCTGGGATTAAGGATGCAGAATCTCAGATCACTGCCGCACTTCTAGCGGATCACGGGGCGATGAAACATGGCCCACGGGCTGATGTGAGACTTGTATTTCACGTCAACGGTTGTGCCCTGAAGCTTCCAGTTTTCTTTGGACCACACGCCGAACGGTGTCACCACCCATTTGCCGTGGACCTTGTAATAGTAGGGGCCGTACATCGACTTGTAGCGATGAGCGTATAGCATTTCATGGGGATGGAGTGCCTGATGGACGATCGCAGTCCCGCCGACTCCCATGGGAATGCCTGGGCGCGGTGATGGATATAAAGAACCGGCACCACCAGCCGAACCATCGTTCCCAGGAATGTACGCGCCGTTGATCAGATGATGTGGGTGGTGCGAAAATCCGCCACCGCCGCCGAGAACGTGTGGGAAGTGGCCCGCTCCGGCAGACGCAAACTGAAACGGCCCGTTCGCACTCTGCGGCATTGCATCGCCACCATAAGGAACGGCCTGGTTGCTGGCAGCACTGAAGAACTGAGGATGTGTTTCCGGAGAAACATGTGGCACCTGAGCACTATGTTGCACGGGAGTTGGCTGCGGCGCTGTTTCAGCGGGTTGCAGTTCCATCCTGGCGGGGGCACTGCTGGTCTGTCGAATTTCCGGCACCTGGCGATCCGCATCGGCAATCACCGCGTGCTTAACTCCACCAGAGGGACGTGTTGATTTTTTCGAATGCTGTTGCGTCCGACCGATCGATGGCCCTCGAAACAGCCCCAGCAATGAATTAGAACTCTGGCCATCAGCAGCCTGAAGACCGCCAATACTCATGACGCTGATCATGAGAGCTGTAATTGCCTTGCGAAGCATCGCTTCCCCTCCGTGGCTTTGTTGGAGTCGCCCAGCAAAAGTGGACCACCACAGGCCATCGCCCGCGACTCGGCAATCCTGCCGAATTCCTCAACTGTGTTTTCAATCGCACACTCGCCGAAGCCCGACGGGTGGTGAGGCCTAAACAAACCTCATTGTCTGAGTTCGGCTTTTAACGATCGTGAGGATGACTCAACCGCACCGCTGATACACCTGATACGAGTAGATTCCTGAGCACCACCCGTGCATTCGCGAGAACCTGTAGTCTTTACCCAGCTTACCTGACCGGAACCGCATGAACGAGGCTCGCCAGCTGCACACAGCGTTGACCGTCGGTCAGCCACTGCAAAACGACAGGCGAAACGAACTGGCCTAAACGCAAGCGGCTTATTTGTCGACCGATCGTCCCTGCAGCAAATGGAACGGTCCGCGAATTGCGCCTTCACGCAGCGCAGAACGACGCCATGACAACACAGCGTCGGGATGATCGGTAAAGATGCCGTCCACACGCGCACCGCGAACAAGTTTGTTCAAGAGCGTTTTCGTGTTTTCGAATTGCTCTGGCAACGCATCCGTCCGCAGTGTCCAGGCATGAACCAGCAGCGAATGCCGGTGAGCGGTTTCAACGAGTTCCGAGACCGACGACTTGCCATCGTCTGAAGTTTTCAGCACGGCAGAAATTTGAACACCGATGCCGTCCGCAACTTTAGATGTGGCGACCAGTGTCTCTTCCTTGACAGGTCCGGAAAAAAGCTGAATCAACGGCAGACGACAATTCAATTCGGTTCTTATCCGAAGCAATTCGGCAGCTTCAAAGCACTGCACGAACACGCGATCTTCAGCAGAATCGTAGCCGTATTTCGTCAGCAGACGCAGCACTTCTCGCGACGGATCCAAATCGTGGCTACGATGCATCGCCGGTTTTTTAATCTCAATATATAGCCCTGCCTGCCGCTGTCGTGAAGCGTTCATTCCAACGATCAGTTGTATGTGTTCTTCCAGCGTTGCAATACGAAAGTTCCCCTGCTTTGCCGGGAATCGCGTGCTCGAATTCGTACGATCGCGTTCCGACACCTTGAGACGTTTCAGTTCGGCCAACGTAAAGTCCCAGGCGTAGAATTTTCCGTCAACAGCACGCTTAGGAAAGACCTCCGCCACGTTAGTCGTCGCATTCAAAGTGACATCATGCAGCACGACGGCAATGCTGTCCTGCGACATCACGACATCCTGTTCAATGAAGTCGGCTCCCAATGCATGAGCGAACGCGGCGGCTTGTGTGGTGTGTTCCGGAAGATAACCGGACGCCCCGCGGTGAGCGATCACCAGCGGAACCTGGTTGGATAAAGTTTGGCTGATCATCTGAATTCGCGAGCGATCGTTAGGTTCAGAAACGTCTTTCACATCGTCCTCAGCAAACGCCAGACCGACAAAAACGCCAGTCGCCAGCAATAGGGAAGCAGATTTTTTGTTCACGAATATCACGAATTCAACTCCAGCGTCAGCCACAGTGATGGATCATGGCTGGTTGGGAAATCACCACTCAGCGACAACGGTTGCTCGCCCAAATTCGAATCCTGAACGACACAGTAAAAGCCGATGCGTCCGATTTCCGTGATCTCCCGAAACCCATACAGCTGACTGCCGGGAATCCAGACTTCAAGGTCGTAGCCATCTTTGCGCAGATGAGTCCGCGTTAGCATCTTTTCGGGATTCGATTCGATCCGTTGTGCTCGTTGCTGAGCGATCGGTTCTACAACGATGGCCGATTTCCCATCCTGATGATCGTCAACAGGAAGGCAGGCAAAGTGATGGCAGTATTCGGTGGCACGATGAACGTTGCCGGCGGGGCGAGTGTCGATCCACAGCAGCAAAGCGTCAGACCGCGGTATATCTTTAGAGTTGCCAGCCGGTTCCATCGGCTTTCCCTTTACGCTCACAACAAAACCCAACCCATCAGAATTCCAGGCAGCGCTGATGTCCGCGAAGATCGGTTGATCGTTCATGATCGACGGTACAAACAGGCGAGCGTCATCTTTCAGCGACAGAAGTCGTCCCGTCTTCTTCTTTGACGGACCGGCACACAGGGGAATCGACAGTTGATAATCAAACAACAACGATGGCGGAACGATATGATTCATAGATGAGTTTGGCCCGCAGGCAGTTTTGAAACTCTGGGTCGTGGGCTTTGCCGGAAGCCCTTTCTACATACGTGAATCGCGAGGGATTCAGATGTATCCCACAACCCGAAAAGTGAGTTGTCGCGAAGATCTAGCCTTCGTCTTCGTACTTTGGAACGTTGGGCTCCGGCACTTCCGAAATCAGCTTTTTTATGATCGTTTCCGAATCCATGCCTTCTGCCTGAGCCTGAAAGTTGGTTGCCAGACGATGACGTAACACCGGTATCGCAATTTTGCGAACGTCGTCAGTCGTCACATGCGGTCTGCCATCCATCGCCGCCATCGCTTTCGCGCCAGAGATGAGATACTGACCCGCTCGAGGCCCCGCGCCCCAGTCAACCAGCTTCTTGACAAAGTCCGGAGATGCATCGTCCTTCGGACGCGTCGCTCGCACAAGTCGAGTGACGTAACTGATGATAAATGGAGACGCCACGATCTGACTGATCTGTTTCTGCAGATAAAGAATCGCTTTCGCCGACAGGACTTTCCGCACTTCCGCGGTCTCTCCGGATGTGGTGGCTTCCAAAATTCGTTCTTCTTCGTCCAGCGAAGGATAATCGACCTTCACGTTAAACATGAAGCGGTCCTGCTGAGCTTCCGGCAGCGGATACGTTCCTTCCTGCTCGATCGGGTTCTGTGTCGCGATGACAAAAAACGGTTCGGGCAGGTCGTATGTCTTTTGTCCAACGGTGACTTCTTTTTCCTGCATCGCCTGCAGTAGCGCGGCCTGAGTCTTCGGTGGTGTTCGGTTGATTTCGTCGGCCAGCAGGATGCTTGTAAAGACCGGCCCTTCGACAAAGCGGAATTCACGGCGGCCCTGTTCGTTTTCCTCAAGCACGTTGGTGCCGGTGATGTCGGACGGCATGAGGTCGGGCGTAAATTGAATCCGACGAAATTCGACGTCCAATAGCTTTGCGATCGTGCTTACCACAAGAGTTTTCGCGAGCCCCGGTACCCCGACCAGAAGACAGTGTCCGCCTGTAAAAATGGCGGCCAGAATCTGGTCGATGACAGCGTCCTGCCCAATCACAACCTTGTGAAGTTCTTCCACCATGACTTCGCGGTGCTTGCGGAACTTCTGCAGGAATTCATCAAAGTCGCGTTTGTCAGCCAAGGTTCCGCTTCCTTCCCGGAGCAGTCAGTATTTCGATTCGACCTATCTCATGATAGCGATCCGAATGCTGCGATTCCATCGCGCCACCAGCGGCGGTGACTCGATGTCTGACTTTGTGAAAGCCCCCATGCACAAAACACGATGTTGGTCAGCTGGTGCGGCGGAAATCAGGGCGATTACCTGTTGGACAGTTGCCGGTTCTGCCTTCCATGCCCGCCGCAGGAAACGGGTGGTCGGCTCGCCATCGTCGGTTGAGGTGTATCATTCGACGAGTTTGCCGTGGGAACCAAAAACGTAGCACGACGGTCCCCAGGAAATGCCCTCCACGCGATGTCACCAAATCTGAGGAGTTTCGCTAAGCCGGCATCTTCGATCTGACTGATATGATGATTCAATCTAACCGACGCCGATGAGGCTTTTGACTGTTTGGTCGATAGCCTTGGAACTAAACGGTTTTAAAAGAGCGTTACACTTTTTGTCGATGCGAATCAGGT